>NZ_LZJB01000161.1:0-14399 GCF_001666895.1 Mycobacterium sp. E3298 | reverse complement strand
CGCCCGGGGATTCCTCCCCACCGGCGGCCAGGTGCTGCAGGTATCCGAACCGTCCGGCGCCGGCGTGCGGGTGGACTCGTCGCTGCTGGCGGGCACGGTGGTCGGCAGCGATTACGACCCGATGCTGAGCAAGGTGATCGCCTACGGCGAGGACCGCGACGAGGCGCTCGCGAAACTCGACGCGGCGCTGGCAAAGACCGCAATCCTGGGCGTGCAGACCAACATCGAATTCCTTCGGTTCCTGCTCGCCGACGAGCGGGTGCGCGCCGGCGACCTCGACACGGCGCTGCTGGACGAGCGGGTAGCGGACTTCGCGCCGCGGCCCGCCCCCGACGACGTGCTCGCCGCCGGGGGGCTTTATCGCCAGTGGGCGCTGGACCGTCGCGCCGCGGGCAACCTCTGGGCCGCGCCGACCGGATGGCGGGTCGGGGGTGCACCCGCTCCCGTGCGGACCGAGATGCAGACGCCGCTGCGCAGCGACACCGTGTCGGTTTGGGGGCCACCCACCGACGCCCGGGTGCAGGTCGGTGCGGGCGAGATCCATTCCGCCACCGCGCAAGTCGACGAGGACCGCATGGACGTCACGCTGGACGGGGTGCGCCGTGAATATCGCTGGGCGGAGGCCGACCGACACCTGTGGATCGCCGACGATCGCGGAGCGTGGCACCTGCGCGAGGCCGAGGAACACAAGATCCACCGCGCGGCCGGTGGGCAGCAGGCCGAGATCCTCAGCCCGATGCCGGGCAGCGTGATCGCGGTGCAGGCCGCCTCGGGTGCCGAGGTGTCCGAGGGCGACGTCGTGGTGGTCGTTGAGGCGATGAAGATGGAACACTCGCTCTCCGCGCCGGTTTCGGGACGAGTGGAGCTCCTGGTGTCCGTCGGCGATCAAGTCACCGTCGACCAGGTACTGGCCCGGCTGGTGCCCGAAGAGCCCGAAGCAGCAGCCGATTCGAGTAAGGACGAAACATGACGACATCCATTGCCGCGGGAACGCTTCCCAAGGAATACGAGGATCTGCGCGACACGGTGGCCGAGTTCGCGCGCACCGTGGTCGCGCCCGTCTCGGCCAAACACGATGAGGAGCACAGCTTCCCCTACGAAGTCGTCGCCAAGATGGGCGAGATGGGGTTGTTCGGCCTGCCGTTCCCCGAGGAGTACGGCGGCATGGGAGGCGACTACTTCGCCTTGTCGCTGGCGCTCGAGGAACTCGGCAAGTTCGACCAATCGGTGGCGATCACCTTGGAGGCCGGCGTCAGCCTCGGCGCGATGCCGATCTACCGCTTCGGCTCAGAAGAGCAGAAGAGCAAGTGGCTGCCGGACTTGACGGCCGGCCGGGCGCTGGCCGCGTTCGGGCTCACCGAGCCGGGTGCCGGTTCCGATGCGGGCGCCACCCGGACCACGGCGCGCCTCGACGACGGGGAGTGGGTGATCAACGGCTCCAAGCAGTTCATCACCAACTCCGGCACCGACATCACGAAACTGGTCACCGTTACCGCGGTCACGGGGACGATCGGTGACGGCAAGAAAGAGATCTCGACGATCATCGTGCCCAATGGCACACCGGGATTCACCGTCGAACCGGTTTACAGCAAGGTTGGCTGGAACGCCTCGGACACCCATCCGCTGAGCTTCGCCGATGCCCGCGTCCCGGAGGAGAACCTGCTCGGTCCCCGCGGCACCGGCTACGCCAACTTCCTGTCCATCCTGGACGAGGGCCGCATCGCGATCGCCGCGCTGGCAACCGGCGCCGCCCAGGGTTGCGTCGACGAGAGCGTCAAGTATGCCAAGGAGCGCCAATCGTTCGGGCAGCCGATCGGCTCCTATCAGGCGATCAGCTTCAAGATCGCCCGGATGGAAGCGCGCGCGCATGTCGCCCGCACTGCTTACTACGACGCGGCGGCAAAGATGTTGGCGGGCAAGCCCTTCAAGAAGGAGGCGGCCATCGCGAAGATGATCGCGTCGGAAGCGGCCATGGATAACGCCCGAGACGCGACCCAGATTCACGGCGGATACGGCTTCATGAATGAGTACCCGGTGGCGCGGCACTACCGCGACAGCAAGATCCTCGAGATTGGCGAGGGGACCACCGAAGTTCAGTTGATGCTCATCGCGCGATCGCTGGGGCTGTCGTGAGCGACAAGTCAATCCTCCAGCGCGGACTGTGGTTCGAGGAATTCGAGATCGGCACGACGTACCTGCACCGGCCTGGCCGCACCATCACCGAGGCCGACAACGTCTTGTTCACCACGCTGACGATGAACACCCAGTCGCTGCACCTGGACGCGGCGTGGGCCGCCGAGCAGCCGGGCTTCCGGGGCGAGCGGTTGGTGAATTCGATGTTCACGCTGTCCACGCTGGTCGGGTTGTCGGTGTCGCAGCTGACGCTGGGCACCATCGTCGCCAACCTGGGCTTTTCCGAGGTGTCATTCCCCAAACCGGTCTTCCACGGCGACACGCTGTACGCCGAGACGGTATGTACCGGCAAGCGCGAGTCGAAGAGCCGGCCAGGGGAAGGGATCGTCACGCTCGAGCACACGGGGCGCAACCAGCACGGTGACGTCGTGGCGCGGGCGATGCGGACGACGCTGGTTCAGAAGCGGCCGGACGGGGAGGAGTCCCGATGAACCTGCATGCTGCCGGTCCGGGCTGGCTGTTCTGCCCGGCGGACCGTCCCGAGCGATTCGCCAAGGCGGCGGCCGCGGCCGACGTGGTGATCCTCGACCTGGAGGACGGCGTGGCCGAGGCGGACAAGCCCGCCGCGCGCAAGGCGCTGCGCGAGACCCCGCTGGATCCCGAGCGCACCGTGGTGCGGATCAACGCGGCCGGCACCGAGGAGCACGGCCTCGACCTGGACGCCCTGGCCGAGACGCCCTACACGACCGTGATGCTGTCCAAGACGGAATCGGCCGCGCAGGTTTCGGCGCTTTCGCCGCGCGACGTCATCGCGCTGATCGAGACGCCCCGCGGTGCGGTCTTCAGCACCGAGATCGCCGCCGCGGAGGGGACCGTCGCCATGATGTGGGGTGCAGAGGACCTCGTCGCGGCCCTGGGTGGCAGTTCCAGCCGCCTGGCCGACGGCACCTACCGCGACTTTGCCCGCCACGTCCGGTCGACGGTCCTGCTGGCGGCGTCCACCTTCGGCCGGGCCGCCCTGGATGCGGTGCATCTGGACATCCACGACGTCGAGGGCTTGCGGGCCGAAGCCGCCGACGCCGTCGCCGTGGGTTTCCACGGAACCGTCTGCATCCACCCGACTCAGATCCCGGTCGTGCGCGACGCCTACCGTCCCAGCGAGGAGAAACTCGACTGGGCGCGAAGAGTATTGGATGCGGCGCGCACCGAGCGCGGCGTTTTCGCGTTCGAGGGCCAGATGGTGGACTCGCCGGTGCTCAAGCACGCGGAAATGCTCGTGCGCAGGGCGGGGCAGTCCGCCGCCGGCTGAAACCGCGAAAGCAGTGTCACCGGCGATATTCGGAAGTCCTCTGATGGCTGGAGCCTGCGGCTGACCCGCCACCTGGCCGTGCTGCCGCTGGGCGCGCGACACGTTCGCGATCACCGCGGTCTGTTCTCATTCGAGCGCATAATGGTGGGTACGCCAGTGTCGCGGCGAGCGAAGCCTTTCGGGTAGCTGGCGATCGGCTTCGGCTCGCGGTAGGTCCCGGCTGAGCTTTTGCTGTGGCCCTGCGGCACCGAGGTAGGGAGACGGTATGGCGATGGTGCCCCAATTGCCGATGACCGTCGATCTCGAGCCCGTGCAACTCGTCGCCGCCGACGGCACACCGACCCGAGAACCCCGGTACGGCCGCGACCTTCCGGCCGAGACGTTGTGCTGGCTCTACGAAATGATGGTCGTCACGCGCGAGCTGGACACCGAATTCGTCAACCTCAAGCGCCAGGGGGAGCTGGCGCTGTTCGCGTCCTGCCGCGGTCAGGAGGCCGCCCAGGTGGGCGCGACGGCGTGTCTGCGCAAGACGGACTGGCTGTTTCCCCAATACCGGGAGCTCGGCGCGTACCTGGTGCGCGGCATCCCGCCCGCTCACGTGGGCGCGGTTTGGCGCGGAACCTGGCATGGCGGACTGGAATTCACCAAGAAGTGCTGCGCCCCGACGTCGATCCCGATCGGCACGCAGACCTTGCACGCCGTCGGCGCCGCGATGGCCGCGCAGCGTCTCGGCGAGGATTCGGTGACGGTGGCCTTCCTCGGTGACGGCGCCACCAGCGTCGGGGACGTGCACGAGGCGCTGAACTTCGCCGCCGTGTTCGCGACGCCGTCGGTGTTCTTCGTGCAGAACAACCAGTGGGCGATCTCGATGCCCGTCCACAAACAGACCGCGGCACCGTCCATCGCGCACAAGGCAATCGGCTACGGCATGCCGGGAATCCGGGTGGACGGCAACGACGTGCTGGCCTGCTACGCGGTGATGGCCGAGGCGGCCGCCCGCGCCCGGACCGGCGGTGGGCCGACCCTGATCGAGGCGGTCACCTACCGGCTCGGACCGCACACCACTTCCGACGATCCCAGCCGCTACCGGACGCAGGACGAGGTGGACCGGTGGGCCGCACTCGACCCGATCCCGCGTTATCGCACCTACCTTCAGCACGAGGGCCTGTGGTCGATCCGCTTGGAAGACCGAGTCGCCGCCCGCGCGAAACGGATGCGCGCGGACCTGCGGGACGCGGTCTTCGGCGCACCCGATTTCGACATCGACGAGGTGTTCACCACGGTGTACGCCGAGATGACGCCCGGGTTGGAGTCGCAACGCCGACAGTTGCGAACCGAACTGGGGAGACGCGAATGACGCAGCTCGCGGACCGTCCGGCCAGCTCCGACGAAACCCTCGCCGCCCCAGCGCGCGGCGTCGCGCAGTCGCTGACCATGGTGCAGGCGCTCAACCGTGCGCTGCACGACGCGATGGCCGCCGACGATCGGGTGCTGGTGTTCGGTGAGGACGTCTCGGTCGAGGGGGGAGTGTTCCGCGTCACCGAAGGGCTGGCCGAAACCTTCGGCGAGAAACGCTGTTTCGACACGCCGCTGGCGGAATCGGCCATCATCGGGATCGCGGTGGGGCTGGCGCTCCGCGGCTTCGTGCCGGTGCCGGAGATTCAGTTCGACGGCTTCTCCTACCCCGCCTTCGATCAGGTGGTCAGCCACCTGGCGAAGTACCGCACCCGCACCCGCGGCGAGATCAACATGCCGGTGACCGTGCGGATCCCATCCTTCGGCGGAATCGGTGCGGCCGAACATCATTCGGACTCCACGGAGTCGTATTGGGCCCACACCGCCGGCCTGAAGGTGGTGGTTCCCTCCAGCCCGTCGGACGCCTACTGGCTGCTTCGCCACGCGATCGCCTGCCCGGACCCGGTGATGTACCTCGAGCCGAAGCGGCGCTATCAGGTGCGCGGCACGGTCGACACCGAGCGGCCCGAACCGGCCATCGGCCGCGCGATGGTGCGCCGGCCCGGCTCCGACGTCACCGTCGTGACCTACGGCAGCTTGGTCAGCACCGCGGTTGGCGCCGCGGAAGAGGCCCAGCGCCAACGCGGTTGGAGCCTGGAGGTCATCGACCTGCGGTCACTCGTTCCCCTGGACTTCGACACCGTCGCGGCGTCGATTCGCCGGACGGGGCGTTGCGTGGTGATGCACGAGGGCCCGCGCAGCCTCGGGTACGGCGCCGGATTGGCCGCCAGGATTCAAGAGGACATGTTCTACGAGCTCGAGGCGCCGGTGTTGCGCGCCTGCGGGTTTGACACTCCGTACCCACCGGCCCGACTGGAGCGGCTGTGGCTGCCCGGACCCGACCGGCTGCTGGACTGCGTCGAGCGTGCGCTGGAAATGCCATGAGCGCCGAGATCAGGGAATTCCGGGTTCCCGACCTCGGCGAGGGATTACAGGAAGTGACTGTGACGCGCTGGAACGTCGTCGCGGGCGACGATGTCGAACTCAACCAGGTGTTGTGCTCGGTGGAGACCGCCAAGGCCGAGGTCGAGCTGCCCAGCCCCTACGCCGGGCGAATCGTCGAAACGCACGGTGCCGAAGGCGATGTGCTGGACGTGGGGGCGGTGCTCGTTCGCATCGACATCACACCGCTCAACAACGACACCCCCCCGACGGAAGGGGCGCTGCCGACACTCGTCGGTTACGGGGCGGACGACGGCATCGACGCCAGCCGACGGACCGGCCGCCCGCTCGCCGCCCCGCCGGCGCGCAAACTGGCCAAGGAACTGATGGTCGACCTGCGCTCGCTGCAGCGCGATCCCGACAGCATCATCACCCGAGCGGACGTGCTGGCGGCGGCCAACCAGAACGGGGCCGACGTTCGGCCGGTTCGCGGCGTGCAGGCCAGAATGGCCGAGAAGATGACGTTGTCGCACAAGGAGATCCCCGCGGCCAAAGTCAGCGTCGCGGTCGACTGCACCGAACTCATGCGGCTGTCGAACCGAACGCCGGCGGACCAGAAGATCACGCCGTTCGTTCTGACGATGCGGTTGCTGCTGATTGCGCTGCGGCACAACGAGATTGTCAACTCGACATGGGTCGACTCGCCCAACGGCCCGCAGATTCGGGTCCACCGGCGGGTGCACCTGGGATTCGCAGTGGCCACCCCGCGCGGCCTGCTGGTCCCGGTGATCACCGACGCGCACGACAAGACCACCCGCGAACTGGCAACTCGGGCAGCCGAGTTGATCGGCGGCGCGCGGGCGGGCACGCTGACGCCGGGGGAGTTACGCGGCTCCACATTCACCGTCACCAACTTCGGGGCGCTCGGCGCCGACGACGGCGTGCCGGTGATCAACCACCCAGAGGCGGCGATCCTGGGGATGGGCGCGATCAAACCGCGCCCCGTCGCCGTCGATGATCGGGTCGTGGTGCGCCAGACGATGACACTGACGTGCGTCTTCGATCACCGCGTCGCCGACGGCGCACAGGCGGCCCGGTTCGTCACCGAGCTGCGGGATCTGGTCGAGTCACCGATGACCGCGCTGCTCGACCTCTGAAGGCTCAGGAGTGCGGCGGTACGGGGCACCAGAACAGGCCGCAGTTGAAGCTGGGCGCGTGCGAAGGCGGCGGGGGCGGGTAGTGCGGCGGGTTGTCGGTGTCCCAGCATTGATTCCAGTACTTGTTCTCGCCCCATGCCGGGTTCCACGGCTGGTTCGGGCACCAGTACACCTGCGGTGCGGGAGCCGGCTGCGCCTGGGCGATCCCTTCGGTCAGAGCTGATCCGGCCGACGCGAGGCCGCTGACCAGCAAGGCCCCGGCGGCAATTCGGGTGAGGGTGCGGTTGATCTCCACTTGCATGTCCTTCGCTAGGGCGCCGGGTCTGCCGGCCTCTTCGTAGCAAAGCACACTTTGGTCGAGTCGCTACCGATCCCAACCTGCGAACCTGCGACGGTGCTACCGGCGTTGCGCCGCGGCCAGTCGTTGAGCGAATTCCGGCGATTGGATGGAGTACGCCTGCGGGCCGAGCTCCGTGCGCATGGCGAAGACGTGCTGCTCGTAATCCAGCGATCCCGGGCTGATGGTCGCACGCATCGTGGCCTTCGTCGCCAGCACCACCTCGCGCGGGGCGGCCGCGGGCCCCGCGGCCAACTCCATGGCCGCGGCAACCGGATCGTCGGCGACGGCGAGCGCCAAGCCGTGGCGCACCGCGGACTCGGCGTCGAAACGCATGCCGAACAGCAAGGCCGCGCGTGCGACCTGGGGGCCCACCGCCCGCTGCAGCATCCAGGTCGCGCCGCCGCCGGGGTGCAATCCCAGCTGCTGGAATCGCGCGTCGAACAGGGCTGCCGGGCCCGCGATGCGCACATCGGCGGCCAATGCGAGGTTCAGACCCGCGCCGACGGCCGCGCCGTTGACGGCGGCGATGGTGGGCAGCCGGCAGCCACCGATGGCCATGAAGCCGTCGTAGAGCTGCTGCAGGCCGGTCTCGGCTTTGTCGCCGCCCGCGGCGCCGAGCGCGCTGAGGTCCGCGCCCGCGCAGAAGGCCTTGCCGGCGCCGGTGATCACCACCGCGTGCACCTCAGGATCGGCCTCGGCCTGTTCGACGGCGGCGCGGAGGCGCGCCGACATCTCGGCGGTCACCGCGTTACGCCGGTCGGGGTCGTTGACGGTGATCAGCGCGACGCGATTGTCGACGGTGGACAAGACGGGCTCGGATCGGGCCATCGGCACCTCCGCGGCTTGGGGTTTGACGGGTCCGGGCACATACGGATGCTGCGACTCCGGGCACGGTAAGGGTACTGCGCCGCCTGCGCAGGCATGGTCGTCGGTGCGCCCCTTTGCTGCGCTCGAGTCAATTAACGAAATCGTATTGCGTCTGCCCGCCGGTGATTTGCTTAACCGGGAGGACGCGAGTGCCATTGCGGCCCGGTCGAGTTTTCGAAGAATGGTTGCGCGACGCGATTGCGTTTTCGTTCGGCGGTGGGTGTTCTATCCCGCGTGTTTGATTACATGGCGATAATTAAGTGGCTTAATGGTGAAACTGCCTCGCCGCCGGATCCCTCGCCGGCGGCCTCACCCAGCCTCGGGCCGTGCCAGCTTCTTGGCCAGCTGATCGAGCGCCGCTTGGCGACGTCGCACCGCACATACACGTTGGTCCCGCAGCGTCCCCTGCATCACCGTCTTTGGCAGCGTATCGTGCCGCAGCCTGGTGTTCGCGTAGTGGATTGCGGCATCGATCATTTCGATGTAACGCTCCGCCTCGTCGACGGCACACGTCCCCTCGATGCGCTGCACCTCGTCCCAGCACGGGTACGACGAGTACCTGGCATCGAGCCGTTGCTGTGATACCTGCAGACCGAAGTAACGGCGCCAGTCTCGGCTCAGCCACCCCCGCGTCTTGACCTCAACTTTGATCCTATTGCCAAGGCCGGCTACGAACTTTGGTTCGCCAACTCGCACCACCGGTTGCCAGTCGTCCGACGTCACATCGACCACCCCTCGAATAGAGACGCCCTAAGTCATGATCCCCCTGCAGGCGTCATCTGCTCGCACGACACGCCAATTGTTATTCCTTAGCCGTCCAATTGGCAAACTCTGGGCGACGACGGCGCGGCGGCACTTGTTAAGAGCCATTTACGCCGCTGTGTATTCCGGCGGGGCGACCGGGCGCGTGGGGGCGTCAAGGAGCTTTTGAGAATCTGCCAAGGCCTACCGCCGATGCTGATGCCGGGCTGCACAGAAGGCCCAACCCATCCAAGGCATCGACGGCAGGAGCGCCCCATGCGAACCGTGGCGGAGAAGAACACGGACAAGAAAATCGGTTACATCCGCCTGGGGATTGTCTCTGCCGTGATCGCCGCCCTGATCGGGCTCGGTCTGGCTCTCATCGCCGCGAACAAGCCTGCGGCGGGTCACCCGTGTTCCATGCGGAATGTGACCTCCAAGGACGCCAGCGGCCATATGGTGTCGTGCGACCGCGCGACCGCCAGTAAGCGTGACCTCGTCTGGCAGCTCGCACCGGCGTCGTAGCGGTGGCCAGCGGTTGCACACGGCCCGTGTGATGGACGACGCTGGGGTGGGCCGGTCCGGTGCACGCTGACGAGGGGATGCGCGATGGCGAAGGTTCTGTTCGTGGTGACCGGCGCGAGCTACTGGACACTCAAGGACGGCACGCGGCATCCGACGGGCTATTGGGCCGAGGAATTCGCGGCCCCGTACCGCGAGCTGACCGGCTCCGGTCACCAGGTCGTGGTGGCCACACCGAAAGGCGTTGTCCCACACGTGGATGTGATGAGCCTGCGTCCGTCGATGGCCGGCAGCGAAGAGATCGCCCTAGAGCTGGAGGAGATCCTGCGATCGGCTGAGGAGTTGCGCCGCCCCATCGAGCTGGCCAGCGCCCGGGTCGACGATTACGACGCCGTCTACTACCCGGGCGGGCACGGCCCGATGGAGGACCTGTGGCAGGACGCCGACTCGGGCCGGCTGCTGATCGCGGCGCTCGCTTCCGGCAAGCCGCTGGCCATCGTCTGCCACGCGCCGGTCGCCATGATGGCTACCCGGCGAAACGGGGTTTCACCGTTCGCCGGCTACAAGGTCACGGCCTTCACCAACGACGAAGAGGACGGCGTCGGGCTGCTGGAAAAGGCGCGGTGGACGGCCGAGGACGAGCTGGTGAAGATGGGCGTCGACTTCTCGCGTGGCGAACGCTGGAAGCCCTACACGCTGAAGGACCGCAATCTGTTCACGGGCCAGAACCCCGCCTCCGCTGGGCCTTTGGCTAAGGAGTTCATGAAGGAACTCGGCTAGGGAGTGCCGGCGCCCCCGGCGTTCCACTTTCGCGCGGCCTAGCGCGGGTCCACACTTGGGGAATGACGGTATGTGATTGCAACGCCGACGTGCTGACCGCACCGCCCTCGCCCTGGGCGTCGACGTCGCTGCGGGTGGCGTGAGGGTGTCCGAACCGGAGCGGGGCGGCCCGCTGAGAGGCCTCTCGGACATCCGCGCGTTCTTCCACACGAACAAGGTCCCGCTGTTCTTCGTCTCGCCGACGCCGTTCAACCTGCTCGGCGTCGACCGCTGGATACGAAACTTCTTCTACCTGACCTACTTCGACTCGTTCGAGGGCACCCACTCGCGCGTGTTCGTGCCCCGGCGACGCGACCGGCGCGATTTCGATTCCATGGACGACGTCTGCAGCCACCTGCTGTCCGATCCCGAGACGCTCGAGTTCATCGCCGGCAAAGGTCCCGGCGGCAAGTGCTGCTTTGTGATGATGAACGAGGAGATCCAGGCCCTCGCCCGGTCGGCCGGCCTCGAAGTCATGCATCCGCCGATCGAGCTGCGCAATCGGCTGGGCTCCAAGATCGTGATGACGCGGCTGGCCGACGAGGCGGGGGTGCCCAGCGTGCCCAACACGATCGGGCGGGCCGGCACCTACGACGAACTGTTGGCGCTCGCGGAAGGCTCCGGCTTGGGAGACGACCTGGTCATCTCGATCGCCTACGGCAACGCCGGCAGCGGGACGTTCTTCGTGCACGGTCAGCGCGACTGGGACCAGCATGCCGGCGACCTGGTCGGGCAGGACCTCAAGGTAATGAAGCGGATCCGCAACGTGGAGGTGTGCCTCGAGGGCGCCGTGACCCGCCACGGCACCGTGGTCGGACCCGCGATGACGAGCCTCGTCGGATATTCGGAGCTGACGCCGAGCCGCGGCAGCTGGTGCGGCAATGACATCTGGCACGAGGTGCTGCCACCCGCCCAGACGCACGCCGCGCGGGAAATGGTGACAAAGCTCGGCGACGTCATGCGCCGCGAGGGATACCTCGGCTACTTCGAGGTGGACCTGTTGCACGACCTCGACTCCGACGAGCTCTACCTCGGCGAGGTGAACCCACGCCTGAGTGGCGCCAGCCCGATGACGAACCTGACCACCGAGGCCTACGCCGACATGCCGCTGTTCCTCTTCCACCTGCTCGAGTACATGGACGTGGACTACGAGCTCGACATCGACGAGATCAACGCGCGCTGGGAGCGGGGCTACGGCGAGGACGAGGTCTGGGGCCAGGTGATCATCACCGAGACCTCGCCGGACATCGAGATCTTCACCGCGACGCCGCGGACCGGGGTTTGGCGCCTCGACGACGAAGGCCGGGTTTCCTTCTCGCGCACCGCAAACGACTGGGCCACGCTGCTCGATGGCTCCGAGGCTTTCTACATGCGGGTCGCGGCGCCCGGCGACTTACGGTCCGAGGGCGCCCAACTCGGCGTGCTCGTCACCCGCTCGCACCTGCAGACCGACGACTATCAGCTGAGCGACCGCTGCCAGCGCTGGGTCAAGGGCATGAAGGCGAAGTTCACCTCGACGCCCCTGACGCCGGCCGCGCCGATCGTCTCTCGGCTCGTCGCGCGCGCGTGAGCGCCCCGGCCGGTATCTCCCTGGACAACTGGCTGGCGGCGCCCTATTCGCATTGGTCGTTCCAGCATGTCGAAGATTTCGTGCCGACGGCGTTGATCCCGCGCGGGACGGGGCCGGTCGCCGCGTTGCCCGCCGCCGGCGCTCCGGTGGCCGAGATCGGCCTGGCCGGGACCGACGGGTCGGCCACCACCGTCGGCGCGGTCATGGCCGCCACGGCAACCGACGGGTGGGCCGTCGCCCACCGCGGGTCGCTGGTGGCCGAGCAGTACCTCCACGGCATGGCGCCAAACACCCGGCACCTGTTGTTCTCGGTGAGCAAGTCGCTGGTGGGCGCCGTCGCGGGCGCGCTGCACGAGGCCGGCGCGATCGAGCTTGACGCGCCGGTCACGGCGTACGTTCCCGACCTGGCGACGTGTGGCTACGCCGGTGCGACGGTGCGCCACCTGCTGGACATGAGGTCGGGTATCAAGTTTTCCGAAAACTACGACGATCCGGCCGCCGAGATTCACCTGCTTGACCAGGCGATGGGGTGGGCGCCGCGGCGGAACGCGGATGCTCCCGCCACGTTGCGTGAGTTCCTGCTGACGCTGCGGCAGAAGTCGGTGCACGGCGGCCCGTTCGAGTACCGCTCGTGTGAAACGGACGTACTCGGCTGGATCTGTGAGGCCGCCGGCGGACAACGCATGCCGGAGCTGATGTCGGAATTGCTGTGGAGCCGCATCGGCGCCGAGTACGACGCCACCATCGCCGTCGACCCCGCCGGCACCGGTTTCTTCGACGGCGGCGTCAACGCCTGCCTGACCGACCTGATCCGGTTCGGTTCGCTGTTCCTGCGTGACGGGGTTTCGTTGACCGGCCAACAAGTGGTGCCGGCGGCGTGGCTCGCCGACACCTTCGACGGTGGGCCCGACTCGCGGGAGGCGTTCGCCGCCAGCCCCGACCACGACACCGACCTGCCCGGCGGGATGTACCGCAACCAGATGTGGTTCCCCTACCCGGGTGCCAATGTCGTGTTGTGCCTGGGCATGTGCGGCCAGATGGTCTACGTCAACCGGGCGGCGGAGGTGGTCGCCGCCAAGGTGTCCACCCAGCCCCACTCGCACGAGCCGCACATGTTGGACACGTTGCGCGCGTTCGATGCGGTGGCGAACGAACTGGCCGGAGTCACCGATTAGTACCCGCCGTCCCCGTCAGGTGTGGACGATAAAGCCCGCTTCGGTGTAGGGAGCGGGCTGCGCGGGATCGTTGACCGTGATGTACACGTCGCCCCCCGTCGGCATGACGAAGCCGACGAATCCATGCGCGGTCTGCCCGTCGTGCAGGCCGCCCGATTGCAGCGGGGGCATCTTGTCGAACCTCTGGAAGTCGACCGCAGGCGTTGCCGGTTCGGGCGCATTGTCGGGATGAGTCATCGGCTGGTCGCCGCCGCCGTATCCGGCGAAGACGTGATCGCGGTCGAATTGGAAGAACTGATGGGACGTCGCGGTGACGGTCAACTCCACTACCGTGCAACCGGGGTCAGACGCCGGATTCGCAAAATGAGAGGCGCACCCGGGCGGTAACCGCGTCGCACTGTCGACGGTGATGTCCGCGGTCGCACCGTCGGCCGCCCGCGCATGCGCGGGCACTCCGAGCTGACCGATCGGAAACGGTGGATTCTCGGGCGCGGGGTCGGCCGAACCGACGGGACACGAGTATGCGGCGATCGCCACCGCGACCGCGGGTGCGGCAATTACGGATTCCGCGCGCACCCTCGGTGGTTACCCGCAACGCCGCCGCACCAAAACGCCTCTGACCAGTCGTCTGGCCGGCACCAATTAGGAAGTTTGACCTCGGGCCGGAACTGAGCCGTCAACCATCAGCCGAGGTCATACCGGTCGGAGTGCCCCCGGCACGACTCGAACGTGCGACCTAGGGATTAGAAGGCCCTTGCTCTATCCACCTGAGCTACGGAGGCAATGTGCAGGTCAGTCTATTCCAACGGCGTGTCGCGCCACGACTCGCCGCCGCGGCGCGCGTGAAAAGCGTTCGCGCACCGCATGTATCGGCTATGGTTGGGACCCTCGACACACGTAGAACACCGGCCGGTCATCGGCCGTTCACCGCAACGGAGCGTGTGCATAACGTCGAGGGGTGGCGTTGTTATGAGCGTGACCACGCACTTGACTTCACGGTGCTCGTGGGCCAGTAACCAGGCCTCACGCCTGGCGGCCGATGCGATGGACGCCTACCGGGCCGGCACGCTGTTGCTGCGCGGCTCGCCGTTCGCGCTGGGCTGTCTCGCCGGCTGGCTGTCCACGGAGTTTCCCCCGCACGTCCTGACCGGCCACGCGCTGTCGCGCGTCTCGCACCCGTCGATCGGCCGCGTCGGCGCCGCCTGGGCGGCGCAGCGGGCGGATCGGGCCCTCACCTCCGCGCTTGAGGAGTCCTTCGGCCCGGACTTCCGCGAGCAGGTGTGCCACCCGGGCGCCACCCAGCCCGTCTGCGCCCCGCGCGGCGGCATGCTGGGCCGGCCCGGGCCGCACCGCCGCTACGCCGCGCAGA
>NZ_LZJB01000160.1:0-1143 GCF_001666895.1 Mycobacterium sp. E3298 | reverse complement strand
GCCGCCGCCCCCGAACTGCGGGAGGTGATCCGCGGGCCGTTGGACACCGACCGGCTCGGGGCCGAACCACCCTCGGACTACTACCTCGGCGGCCGCGCCCTGATCGCTCGGTTCCTCACGGCGATCGCTCAGTACCCGAACGCGGCGCTACAGCGCGACACCGCCCTGGTCGAGCTCGTCCTTTCCGACGGGGCGGTGACCGGGGCGATCGTGGAGAGCGGCGGCGAGCGGCGGGCCATCCGCACCCGGCTGGGCGTGCTGCTGGCCGCCGGCGGCTTCGAGAACAACGAGGAGATGCGCCGCGAATTCGGGGTGCCCGGCACCGCGCGAGACACCATGGGCGGCCCGGGAAGTCGCGGCCTGGCGCTGCGGGCCGGCATCGCCGCGGGCGCCGACACCGACCTGCTGGACCAGGCGTGGTGGTCACCGGGCATGACCCATCCCGACGGGCGGTCCGCGTTCGCGCTGTGGTTCACCGGCGGCATCTTCGTCAACCAGGACGGCGACCGGTTCGTCAACGAGTCCCAGGCGTACGACCGGGCGGGCCGCGAGATCATCGCGCAACTGCAGGACGGTTCAATCACGTTGCCGTACTGGATGATCTACGACGACTCCGACGGCGAGGTGCCCCCGGTGAAGGCGGCCAACGTGTCCATCGTCGAGACCGGGAAGTACGTCGCCGCCGGCCTGTGGCACACCGCGGACACCTTGGAGGAACTGGCGGACAAGATCGGCGTGCCGGGCGGGCGGCTGGCGGCAACGGTGGCCCGGTTCAACGGTTTTGCCGCCACGGGCGTCGACGAGGACTTCGGCAGGGGCGACGAGGCTTTCGACCGCGCCTTCTCGGGCGGCGCCTCGCCGCTGGTGCCCATCGAACGCCCGCCGTTCCACGCCGCGGCGTTCGGGATCTCCGATTTGGGCACAAAGGGCGGCCTGCGCACCGACGCCGCCGCCCGGGTGCTCGACACGTCCGGCAATCCCATACCCGGCCTCTACGCCGCAGGCAACACGATGGCCGCGCCCAGCGGCACGGCGTATCCCGGCGGCGGCAACCCGATCGGGACCAGCATGCTGTTCAGCCACCTGGCCGTCCTGGACATGCTCGACGTCATGAGCCGCCGGCGCCGCTGAGTCCTAGGCTGG
>NZ_LZJB01000159.1:0-16834 GCF_001666895.1 Mycobacterium sp. E3298 | reverse complement strand
CGGTGACCCGGGCGCCCAACCTGCCGAGGTTGGGATCGGCGGCCACGGCCCCCAGCACGGCCGCCACCCCGGCGGGGCTCGGTGTCTCGGCGGTGTCGCTGACCGGGACCATTCCCGGCTTGACGGTCGGCGCGTGTGGGGGCGGCATCGGGGCGTGCGAATTGTTGCCGCCGTGCCCCGCCGAGGTGAAAAACGTTGCCGCCGCGACCACCGCGGCGACAAACGCCAGCACGGCCAACCCGACGAACACATGGGTGGATTTTTGCCAGCGAGTGGGACCCATCGCTCTCCTGACTGTCTCCCGCCCATTCTGCCGAATCCGCCGCACAGGCCTCGACTAGGGTGATCCCCGACGCAAACGGACCACCGCGAAACGCCCAGATCTAAGGAGCGCCCAGTGCAATTCGACGTGACCATCGAGATTCCGAAGGGCCAGCGCAACAAGTACGAGATCGACCACGAGACCGGACGTGTGCGTTTGGACCGCTATCTCCACACCCCGATGGCCTATCCCGCTGATTACGGGTTCATCGAGGACACCCTCGGCGAGGACGGGGATCCGCTGGACGCGCTGGTGCTGCTGCCCCAGCCGGTGTTCCCGGGTGTGCTGATCGAGGTGCGGCCGGTGGCGATGTTCCGCATGGTCGACGAGAAAGGCGGCGACGACAAGGTGCTGTGCGTGCCGGCCGGCGACCACCGGTGGGATCACGTACAGGACATCGGCGACGTCCCGCAGTACGAGTTGGACGACATCAAGCACTTCTTCGAGCACTACAAGGACAACGAGCCGGGCAAGTTCGTCAAGGCCGCCGACTGGGTCGGCCGCGCGGACGCCGAGGCCGAGGTGCAGCGCTCGGTGGAGCGGTTCAAGTCGAACGGGCACTGACGCCTTACGGCGTGCGGTGACGCTCACGGCGTAACCGCACACCGGTTTCCGGTGGCATCCTGGCGATGTGACCCCGGTGTTGCATTTCGCGGCCAACTTCTGGTGGCTGGTCTTCCCGCTGGGCGGCGCAATCGGTGGAGGCCTTCGGGCCGTCGCCGCCGCGAACGAGCGGCGGGCCGAGCGACGGCTCGAACGGTATCGGCTCAAGCAGCAAGCCAAGATCGCGGTGGCCGAGGCCTCCGGGCGGGCGCGGACGAACCGGGACAGCGACCGACGAGAGATCGCCAAACTCGTTGAGGCGCATGATCGGACCGACGCGCGGTGGCTCGACTACGAGGTCGATATCGCGCGATTGCTGGACTTCCCGATGATGACCGATATGCGGGCTCCCCTGACCGTCGCGTTTCACAAGGCGAAGCGGCATGCGGACCTACTGCGGCCGGAACCGCCCGAAGATCTGCTTGGCGACCGCGACGCGTTGGCCGAATACCGCGACGCCGTCCACGAGTACATCAGTGCGTTCGAGATCGCCGAGGCGGAGGCGATTCGCCGGCGCCGCAGCGACTTCTCGGCGGACGAGCAACAACGGATGGCGCGGGCCCAGAGCCTGCTGCACCTCGCGCAGGACGACGCCGCCACCCGCGAGGAGCGACAGCATGCCTACGTGCGGGCGAGCAAGGAACTGGACGGCCTGATCGCGCTGCCCGCCCCCGCGAGGGTCAGCATCGAACGGCGCATCGCGGGCCAGATCGAGGCCTAGGCCGCCGGCGACGCGGCCGCCCTGGCCTGGCGCCGATTGCGCAACACGCTCCAGCCCAGCGCGGCCCCGATGAACACCACGCCGACGGAAGCGGTGAGGGCGTCGGGAACCTCGAAGTGCGGGTTGATCGACAGCAGCATGATCACCGCCAGCACGCCGATCGCCCAGTGCGCGCCGTGTTCCAGGTAGACGTAGCGGTCCAGCGCTTCCTGCTTGACCAGGAAAATGGTGATGGACCGGACGAACATCGACCCGATCAGCCCGAGGCCCAGCGCGATGACGACGGGGTCCGAGGTGATCGCGAAGGCGCCGGTGACCCCGTCGAACGAGAACGCGGCGTCGAGCACCTCGAGATAGAGAAACATGGTCAGGCCGGCCTTGCCGGCCGCTTTTCCCGCCGAGGCCGCCTCGATGTCCGGCGGCCGAAACGCCCGGCTCAGACCGTTGACGACCAGGTACGTCACCAGCCCGAGCAACCCGGCCGTCAGCACCGTCGCCCGCTCCGCACCGGAATGCGCCAATCCCGTTCCCACCAGGACCAGCGCGACAGCGGCCACCGCCACCGGCACCTGGCCCAGCCGCCCGATGCGGGCGAACGGGATCTCGATCCACTTGAGCCACTTGATGTCTCGGTCGTGGAAGACGAAATCCAGGAACAGCATCAGCAGGAAGGTCCCGCCGAACGCCGCGATCTGCGGATGCGCGGCGGCGATCAGCTTTTCGTAGCTCGGTGAGCCGTCGGGGAATTCCAGCGCGCCGTGCGGCGGCGGATGCAGCGCCAACTCCATCGCACGAACCGGATCGAGGCCCGCGGTCGCCCACACGATCAACAGCGGGAAGAGCAGCCGCATCCCGAACACCGCGATCAGAATCCCGACGGTCAGGAACATCTGCCGCCAGAACGGGCTCATCTGCTTGAGGATCGCGGCGTTGATGATGGCGTTGTCGAACGACAGCGAGATCTCGAGGGTGGCGAGCACCAGCAGCAGGAAGAGGTCCTTCAGGCCGCCGTGGGCATATCCGACCGCGAGGGCCGCCACGGTGACCAACAGCGAGATCCCGAAGATGCGCAAGGCGGCCAAGGTCCTTTCCGACAGCCGCCCACGATAGCGAACAGCGGTCGCCGCCGCAGACCCGTGTCCACGGGACTTACTATTTTCAGATTGTGGCGATGCCCGAAGTCGGCGGTACCCCAGCGTCCACCGGCGCCGGTCCGATCACGCGCGGCAGCGTGGCCCGGGTCGCCACCGCGACGGCGCTGACAGCCCTGTGCGGGTACGCGGTCATCTACCTCGCCGCCCGCGACCTGGCGCCGGGCGGCTTCTCGGTGTTCGGGGTGTTTTGGGGGGCCTTCGGTCTGGTCACCGGCGCCGCGAACGGTCTGCTCCAAGAGACCACCCGGGAGGTCCGCTCGACCCGGCACCTCCCTGATGTCCTGCGCGTTGCCGACGAACCGCGGACCCACCCGCTGCGGGTCGCCATGCTGGTCGGGGTGGGCGCGGCCGTGGTGATCGCCGGCACCTCGCCGCTGTGGAGCGGGCGGGTCTTCGTCGAGGAACGCTGGCTGTCGGTCGGGCTGCTCAGCGTCGGGCTGGCCGGGTTCTGCGTGCACGCCACCCTGCTGGGCATGCTGGCCGGCACCGATCGGTGGACCGGCTACGGAGCGCTGATGGTCACCGACGCCGTCATCCGGGTCGCCGTCGCCGCCGCGACCGTCCTGCTCGGCTGGCGCCTGGTCGGCTTCCTGTGGGCCACGGTCGCGGGCGCGGTCGCGTGGCTGATCATGCTGGTCGCGTCGCCCTCGGCCCGGGCGGCCTCCCGGTTGTTGACACCCGGCGGGGCCCAGACCTTCCTCCGCGGGGCCGCCCATTCGATCACCGCCGCGGGCGCCAGCGCGATCCTGGTGATGGGGTTTCCGGTGTTGTTGAAGCTGACCAGCAACGAGCTCGGCGCCGAGGGCGGGGTGATCATCCTCGCCGTGACGCTGACGCGGGCGCCGCTGCTGGTGCCGCTGACGGCCATGCAGGGCAACCTGATCGCGCATTTCGTCGACGCGCGCAGCGACCGCATCCGCGCCCTGGTCGTCCCGGCCGGCATCATCGGGGGCATCGGCGCGGTCGGGGTGCTGGCCGCCGGGGTGGTGGGCCCCTGGCTGCTGCGGGTCGCGTTCGGGCCGCAGTATGACGCCGGCGGGGCGCTCCTGGCCTGGCTGACGGCGGCCGCGGTGGCGATCGCGATGCTGACGCTCACCGGTGCGGGCGCCGTCGCGGCCGCGCTGCACCGGGCATACGCGCTGGGCTGGGTGGGCGCGACGGTCGCGTCGGGCCTGTTGCTGCTCCTGCCGCTGGCGCTGCAGACGCGCACCGTGGTCGGCCTGTTGTGCGGCCCGCTGGTCGGAATCGGCGTTCATCTGGTGGCGCTGGCGCGCGCCGACCGCTTAGCCGGCTGATCCTGGCTAACCTGGTGGGCTAGATGGTTACTGAAGCCAAATACTCGGGCGCCTGGATCGTCATCCCGGCCTTCAACGAAGCCGCCGTCATCGGCGAGGTGGTCGCCGATGTGCGTTCCGTCTTCGACAACGTCGTGTGCGTGGACGACGGCAGCACCGACGACACGGGCGACATCGCCAGGCGCGCCGGTGCTCACCTGGTGCGCCACCCGATCAACCTGGGGCAGGGCGCGGCCATCCAGACCGGCGTCGAGTACGCGCGCAAACAGCCTGGGGCGCAGGTTTTCGCCACGTTCGACGGTGACGGGCAACACCGGGTCAAGGATCTGGCCGCGATGGTCGACCGGCTCTGCGCGGAGGACGTCGACGTCGTCATCGGGACGCGGTTCGGCGCCCGTGTCGGCGCCCGGCCGCCGTTCCTGAAGCGGCTGGTGCTGCAGACCGCCGCGCGGCTGAGCCGGCGCGGTCGCCGACTTGGCCTGACCGACACCAACAATGGGCTGCGCGTCTTCAACAAGAAGGTCGCCGACGGGCTCGACATCACCATGAGCGGGATGAGCCACGCCAACGAGTTCATCATGCTGATCGCCGAAAACCATTGGCGCGTGGTCGAACAACCGGTAGAGGTGCTCTACACCGATTACTCGAAGTCGAAGGGCCAGCCGCTCCTCAACGGGGTGAACATCATCTTCGACGGGTTCCTGCGAGGGAGGACTTCACGATGAACTGGATCCAGGTGCTGCTGATCGGGACGATCATCGCGCTGCTGGTCTACCTGCTGCGGTCCCGCAGGAACGCGCGGTCCCGGGCCTGGGTCAAGGTCGGCTACGTCGTCTTCGTGCTGGCCGGCGTCTATGCCGTGCTGCGGCCCGACGACACCACGGTCGTCGCGAACTGGTTCGGGGTGCGCCGCGGCACGGACCTGATGCTCTACGCGCTCGTCATGGCGTTCTGCTTCACCACGCTCAGCACCTACATGCGGTTCAAGGACCTCGAGCTGCGCTACGCGCGCCTCGCCCGGGCGGTCGCGCTCGAGGGCGCCGAGGAGCCCGACGCTCCTCAATCCGCGTCGAACGTCTAGCCCCCAGGCCCGCGTGCACTCAAGCCGCGAACGCACACCCGAGCTGTACCCACGCTCGGCGCAACGTCAAAGAGCGCGCGTCTTGCGGAAGTACTCGACCGTGCGGCGCACGCCGTCGTCGAGCCCCACCCGCGGCCGCCACCCCAAAACCCGCTCGGCCAAACCGATGTCGAGGCACGACCGCCTCAGGTCGCCCAGCCGCGGCGGGTGAAACTCCGGGTCGTCGGGCGCGCCGACGGCGGCGGCCACCGCCGAGTGCAGTTGCCGGTCCGAGGTTTCCACGCCGGTGCCCACGTTGAAGCGCTGACCGCCGCCCGCCTCGCCGGCGGCCTTGACGAAGGCGTCGACCACGTCGTCGACGAACACATAGTCGCGGGTGTTGCCGCCGTCGCCGAACACCTTGGTGGGCTTGCCCGACAGCAGCCCCTGGGCGAATATCGCCACCACGCCCGCCTCCCCGTGCGGGTCCTGGCGGGGGCCGTAGACGTTGGCCGGCGCGATGTGCGAGCAGTCCAAGCCGTAGAGATGGCGGAAGGTGTTCAGGTAGATCTCGCCGGCCACCTTGCCCGCGGCGTACGGCGAGGCAGGGTCGGGCTGCACCGATTCGGGGGTCGGATACACCGGCGGCGTGCCGTAGATGGACCCGCCCGACGAGGTGTGCACGACCTTGCGCACCCCCGTCTGCCGCGCCGCCTCGGCCAGGCGCACCGTCCCGACGACGTTGACCGAAGCGTCGAACTGTGGGTCGGCGACCGAGTGCCGCACGTCGATCTGGGCAGCCAGGTGGAACACCACCTCGGGCCGGTGCTCGTCGAGGATCGCCCGCAGATCGGCGGTGACGATGTCGGCCTCGACGAAGACGTGCGACGGGTTGTCGGCCAGGTGCTCGAGGTTGGTCGCACGGCCGGTGGCGAAGTTGTCCAGCCCCACGACCGCGTGGCCGTCGGCCAGGAGGCGGTCGACTAGCGTCGACCCGATGAATCCGGCTGCTCCGGTGACCAGTGCGCGCACCGGCCCACCATACATAGCGGCCGTGGCCATCGCGCTGATCGCCGCTGCGCTGGGCATACGCGCGGCGCTGGCGTTCGGGGGCTACTTCTACTGGGACGACCTGATCCTCATCGGCAAGGCCGGCACCCACAACCTGCTGTCGCCGGCATACCTGTTCGACGACCACGACGGCCACGTCATGCCCGGCGCCTTCCTGGTCGGCGGCGCGATCATCCGGCTGGCCCCCCTGAACTGGACGGGGCCGGCGATCAGCCTGCTGGTGCTGCAGCTGCTGGCCTCGCTGGCGCTGCTGCGGGCCCTGCACGTCATCCTGGGCTGGCGGCCGGTGCTGCTGCTCCCCCTGACGTTCGCGCTGTTCACCCCGCTGGCGGTGCCGGGGTTCGCCTGGTGGGCGGCGGCGCTGAACTCGCTGCCGATGCTGGCCGCGCTGGCCTGGGTGTGCGGCGACGCCGTGCTGCTGGTCCGCACCGGCAACGGGCGCTACGCGGTGACCGGGACGCTGGTGTACTTCGGCGGGCTGCTGTTCTTCGAGAAGGCCGCGGTGATTCCGTTCGTCGCGTTCGCGGTGACCGCGCTGCTGCGCCACGTGCAGGGAGATCGGGGAGATCGGGCGGCGCTGCTCACGGTGTGGCGGGCCGGGCTGCGGTTGTGGATCCCGACGCTGTCTTTGACCGCGGGCTGGATCGCGCTGTACCTGGCTGTGGTGAACCAGCGGCGCTGGAGTTCGGACCTGGCGATGACCTCCGAGCTGCTGGCGCGATCGATCACCCACGGCATCGTGCCGGGGCTGGCCGGCGGGCCCTGGCATTGGGACCGCTGGGCACCCGCCTCGCCGTGGGCGACGCCCCCGCCGTTGGTGATGGCGCTCGGCTGGCTGGTGCTGGCGGGCACCCTCGCGGTGTCATTGCTGCGCAAGCAGCGCATCGGGCCGGTGTGGGTGACCGCCGCCGGCTACGCGGTCGCCTGCCAGGTGCCGATCTACCTGATGCGCTCGTCGAAGCAGACCGCACTCGAACTCGCCCAAACCCTGCGGTATTTCCCGGATCTCGTGTTTGTGCTCGCGCTGCTGGCCGCCGTCGCGTTGTGCGCGCCGAACCGGCCCGCCGCGCCGCGCTGGCTCGATGCCTCGCCCAGGCGCGCGGCGGTGACGCTGGGCCTGGCGGTGTTGTTCGTGGCCAGCAGCCTGTATTCGACGGCGACGTTTTTGACCAGCTGGCGCGACAACCCGGCCCAGCCCTATCTGCGGAACGCTCGGGCCGACCTGGCCGCGGCACACGCCGCCTCGACCGCCCCGCTGCTCGACCAGGAGGTCGATCCGCTGGTGCTGCAGCGGGTGGCGGCACCGGAGAACCTGGCCAGCCACCTGTTCGCCCTGCTCGGGGATAGGCCCGAATTCGCTTCGGCAACAACGCAATTGCGGATGCTGGACAGCTCGGGCCGACTGGTCAAGGCGCGGGTGACCTGGGTGCGGACGATCGTTCCGGGACCCATGCCGCAGTGCGGGTATTTCGCGCAGCCGGACAAGCCCGCGCGCCTGGTTCTCGACGGGCCGCTGTTGCCGGCCGACTGGAGCGTCGAGCTCAACTACCTGGCCAACAGCGAGGGAACCATGACGCTGGCGCTGACGCAGGGACCGGAAGCCAAGGTGCCCGTGCACCCGGGCCTCAACCGCGTCTTCGCCCGCCTGCCGGGCGCCGGGGATGCGATCACCGTGCGCGCCAACACCACCGCGCTGGCGTTGTGCGTCGCGTCGGGCCCGGTGGGTTTCCTCGCGCCGGCCTAACGCGCGTCACGTCTGAGCTCAGCGAACGTCTGAGCGCGTCCGGTCACGGCTTTCACGGAGGCGACGGCGCCATCGGCGACGCGGGCGATCCCGGCGGCGTGCAACGACGCCGGCTTTCCGACGAATGGTTCGGAGCCGGCACCCAGGCCACCCCGGTAGGCGCCGTGGATCGTGACATGGAACGGAACGTCGTCGCCCGCGGAGAACAAGTCGTTGACCACGACGCCGCGCGGATCGAGCACCGCTTGCTGGGTGGCGCCGATGCGTTCGTCGTCGATCTCGTGGACGTCGGCGTCGGCGAGATCTCCCCTTTCCAGCCACGCGCGCACGATTGCTTCGGCGTCGGGGTCAGCGGGCACCGCCTCGGTCGACATCCATGGATCGATGTGCGGCGGAATCAGCGGATGCGGTTGGCCGCCGGCGATTTGGGCCCGCATCGCGAAGTAGTCCTGCTCAACGTAGTTTTCCGTCAAACGAGTGCCGTTCCACTTGTACAGTCCGACGCCGCGCCAGCAGGTGAGAGCGCGCTTCTGTCCCGCCGGCATGGCCGCGTGCTCACTGAAGTGCATGCACAGGCGATCGCCGTTGAGCACGAACTCGTGCACGACGATGCCCAGACCCGGTGCGGCGTCGAAGATTTGGCGAACGGCGTCGGCATAGGTGGTCGACCGGACGAGCGCCAGGCCGTTGATGTGCACGACGTAGTCGGGCTCCATGATCTCCGCGCAGACCGATTGGTCGTGCGAGTTCGTATAGTCGATGCAGTAGCGGCGCATCAGCGCGACGAAGGGATGCACCTCACTCGTCCGGGCCGAGAAGCTGTGATACACAAAGAGATTCGGGGACGCGCTCGATGCCAATGGCCCGGTCGATGGCTTCGTGCAGATAATAGATCCGCCGCTCGTGGTAGCCGAGCCGCAGCGACTCGAGGGCTCCTGCGTTCAGCGACCGCTGGGCGCCGGGCAGGACGCCGAGGTCCTCGAAGAGCACCTGGGACAAGACCGCGATGAAGGCGTCGTGGGTCTCCCGGTTGCCCTCCGCAGCGAGCGACGAACACCAGTGGACGCGGTACGTCGACGTGGCCGGGCCGGTCGGCCAATTCGTGATCAAGAAGACGAACCCGGCGCCGTTGAACACGATGCTCAGGTTCGGGAAGACGTGGTAGGAGAACGTTCCCAGGAATGGCAGATCACCGAGGCCGGGAAATACGCACGGGAACGGTGAGAGCGATTCGCCGTCGATGCCGTCGCGATACGAGACGAGCATCCGGGAATGGCCGTTGCGCAGCAGCTGTATGCCGGTCGCCGACTGCTGAAGTGCGCGCGCGGCCGTGGCGCGGTGCACGTAGTTGACATGGTAGGTCTCGAGATTGGCGTCGACGGGCAGCTTCCAGTTGACCGGGACGTCGCGCACCGTGCGATCCACCAGGTGCAGCCGCCCGTCGAGCTCGGCGAAGTCGCTCAGCTCCTCGCCGACCGGCCCGAGAAACGCGGACAACGGATGCGCATCGCGGTCGAGGTTGACGAACACGAGGGGTCCCCACGACTCGCACCGGACCTCGGCCAGGCCGTGGCACGTAGGGTCCAGGCCGGAGAAGTTGGACGCCTCGGGGTAGCCGACAAGTTTCCCCTCGAGCGAGTACGTCCACGCGTGGAACGGGCACGTGAGCCTGCGGCCGACGTTGCCCCGCGACTCTTCGACGAGCGCGGCCCCCCGGTGCCGGCAGGTGTTGTAGAAGGCGCGAACGACGTTGTCCCGGCCGCGGATCAGCATGACCGGCTTGTCGAGCTGCTCGAGCAGGAGGTAGTCGCCGGGGTTGCGCAGCTGATCGGCGTGGGCGACGAACAACCACGAGCGCGAAAAGACCGCAGCGGCTTCGAGCTTGGCGAAATCGGCGTCGAAATACCGCCCGGCGGGCACGGGCGGGAGCACCGGGAAGTCCGGCGGATACACCCGCCGATCCGCCTCGGCTTGCGCGTGCCGCTTTACCCCGTCCATCACCCGCGAGCCCATCGCCACCATCCGATTATATGAATGATCGTTCATTTATCAAGACATGCTGCCTTCTGCCCGCAAGAATGGCGAGCATGCCGAACAAGCAGAAGGCGCCCGCGCGTCGCCCGCGGGGCCGCCCGCCGAACTCGGACGGGCAGTTGACCGCGCAGCGACTCCTTGACGCCGCAACGACCGTATGCGTCGAAAGGGGTTTTGAGGGGAGCACGCTGCCACGGATCGCGGAGCGGGCGGGCGTCTCACCGACCGCCGTGTACAACCACTTTCACAGCCGGGAGGAATTGCTGTACGCGGCGGCGGTGCGTGCCCTCGACCAAATCACCGCGGCCGCGCTGCGGGCGGGACGCGGTGCCGGGACCCTGCAAGCGATCGCGATGGCCTACCTACGGCCGGAGATGACACAGAACCGCCGGCTGATCGCCGAGCTGCACCTGGCCAGCCGGCGCGACGAGCGGTTGGCGTCCCTGATCGCGCAGTGGCATCGGGATTACGCGGACCGCTTCGTCGGAACCCTGGGGGCTGATCCAAACCCGCAAGCCACGACGAAAGTCGTGTTTCTGCTGCTCCTCGGGCTTTGTCACTTCGATGACCTGTCGGCGATCAGGGCGTCGCGCGCCGCGGTTAGCGAGCGGGTGGAGCGCCTGATCGAGGTGCTGCTACCGGATGGAGCCACCTAGGAGAATCGAACTCCTGACCTGCTCATTACGAGTGAGCCGCTCTACCGACTGAGCTAAGGTGGCGTGCCCTTCAGGGCGGCACGAGTCTACGGCAGCGGGGCGGGCACCCCCAAGTTAGTCGCGCAGTTCCTGGCCGAAGGTGGCCACCATCGCGTCGACGGCGAACTTGGGCTTGACGTTGATCGCCAACGCTTCGCGGCACTCCAGGACCGCTTCGATGCAGCGCAGCAGCCGCTGCGGCGAGGAGTGCGCGGCCAGCGCCGACACCCGGTCGGCCATGTCCGGATGGTTGTGCCGCACCGACCCGGCACCGGCCGAGACCATCAGCGCATCGCGGAAATAAGTGGCCAGGTCGATCAGCGCCCGGTCGAGCGCGTCGCGCGAGGCCCGGGTCTGACGCGACTTCTGCCGCCGCTCGAGGTCCTTCATCGCGCCCGTGGCGCCGCGCATCGCCCCGGCGGTGCCCTTGCCGGTGCCGCCGGCGCCCAGGGCCGTCCGCAGCTCCTCGGTCTCGGCCTCGGCGCGGTCCGCGGTGAGCACCACCGCCTCGGCCTCCGCCGCGGCGACCAGCTCCTCGGCGGCGGCGTAGGCCCGCGACGGGGTCGCGGCGTCGCGCACCAGCGCCAGCGCCCGTTCCCGGCGCTCGCGGGCCTCGGGATCGGTGGCCAGCCGCCGCGCCCGGCCCACGTGGCCGCCGCTGACCGACGCCGCCCAGTCCGCGGTCTCGGGGCTCAGGCCGTCGCTGTCGACCAGCACGCGGGCGATCGCCTCGGTCGGCGGGGTGACCAGCGCGACGTGCCTGCACCGGGAACGCAGCGTGATGGCGATGTCCTCCGGATCCACCGACGGCGCGCACAACAGGAACACCGTCGACGGCGGCGGCTCCTCGACGACCTTGAGCAGCGCGTTGGCGGCGCCCTCGGTGAGCCGGTCGGCGTCCTCGATCACCACGATCTGCCGGTGCCCGGTCGCCGGACGCCGCGACGCGATCTGCACGATGGCCCGCATGTCGTCCACCCCGATCGACAGCCCCTCCGGGACCACCCGGCGGACGTCGGCGTGGGTGCCCGCCATGGTCGTGGTGCAGGCCCGGCACTGACCGCACCCCGGTTCCCCGTCGGAGGTGCACTGCAACGCGGCGGCGAAGCACAGCGCCGCGACCGAGCGCCCCGACCCGGGAGGACCCGTGATCAGCCACGCATGTGTCATAGTCCCGTCGCCCGCGCCGCTGTGAACCAAGTCACCGCGGGCCGCCCTGGCGGCGGCGAGCAGCTCGGCCGTCACCACGTCCTGGCCTACCAGCCGCGTAAACACCCCGGACATCACCGGTAACAGTAGCCACCACCGCCGACATATACCGATCGGCCACCGTATCGCGACGATCCCGTTACATTTGGCCTCTTTTCGGCCCACGCGGGGACGCGTCGAGATCGTTGTAAGTTTCCGACAAGTCCCTGCTGACCGATACGGTGGGATCGTGGCAACACCGGCAGCACTGCCCGGGCGGATCAGCGGATTCGTCCGGTGGGTGGTGCGCACGCCGTGGCCGCTGTTCTCGCTGAGCATGCTGCAGGCCGACATCATCGGCGCCCTCTTCGTACTCGGCTTCCTGCGTTACGCGCTGCCGCCCGAGGACCGCATCCAGCTGCAAGATCTCCCGGTGCTGAACCTGGCGGTCTTCGGCACCGCGCTGGTGGTGCTGTTCCTGGCCGGCTGGATGGTGAACCTGAAGCTGCTGATGCCGGTCTTCCGCTGGCAGCGCCGTGACAACCTGCTGGCCGAGGCCGACCCGGCCGCCACCGAGCTGGCCCGTAGCCGCGCCCTGCGAATGCCCTTCTACCGCACGCTGATCAGCATGGTCGCCTGGTGCATCGGCGGGGTGGTGTTCATCATCGCCAGCTGGTCGGTGGCCCGGTTCGCGGCGCCCGTCGTGGCCGTCGCCACCGGGCTCGGCGCGGCGGCGACGGCCATCATCGGCTACCTGCAGTCCGAGCGGGTGCTGCGGCCGGTCGCCGTGGCGGCCCTGCGCAGCGGCGTCCCCGAGAACGTCCAGGCGCCGGGCGTCATCCTGCGGCAGATCCTGACCTGGATGCTGTCGACCGCCGTCCCGGTGCTGGCCATCGTGCTGGCGGTGATGGCGGACAAGGCGTCCCTGCTGCACGCCACCCCCGAGAAGCTGTTCACGCCGATCCTCCTGCTGGCGCTGGCGGCGCTGGGCATCGGCTTCGTCAGCACCCTGCTGGTCGCCATGTCCATCGCCGACCCGCTGCGCCAGCTGCGGTGGGCGCTGTCGGAGGTGCAGCGCGGAAACTACAACGCGCACATGCAGATCTACGACGCCAGCGAACTCGGCCTGCTGCAGGCCGGCTTCAACGACATGGTGCGCGACCTGTCCGAGCGGCAGCGGCTGCGCGACCTGTTCGGCCGCTATGTCGGCGAAGACGTGGCCCGCCGGGCGCTGGAGCGCGGCACCGAGCTGGGCGGCCAGGAGCGCCACGTGGCGGTCCTGTTCGTCGACCTGGTCGGCTCCACCAAGCTCGCCGCGACCCGACCGCCCGCCGAGGTGGTCCACCTGCTCAACGAGTTCTTCCGGGTGGTGGTCGAAACCGTCGGCCGGCACGGCGGTTTCGTCAACAAGTTCCAGGGCGACGCCGCGCTGGCCATCTTCGGGGCGCCGATCGAGCATCCCGACGCGTCCGGTGGCGCGCTGGCCGCGGCCCGCGAGCTGCACGACGAGCTCCTCCCGGTGATCGGTTCGGCGGAATTCGGGATCGGGGTGTCGGCGGGCAGGGCGATCGCCGGGCACATCGGCGCGCAGGCCCGCTTCGAGTACACGGTGATCGGCGACCCGGTCAACGAGGCCGCCCGGCTGACCGAGCTGGCCAAGCTGGAGTCCGGCCACGTGCTGGCGTCGGCGATCGCGGTCAGCGGCGCGCTCGACGCCGAGGCCTTGTGCTGGGACGTCGGCGAGGTGGTCGAGCTGCGCGGCCGCACCGCCCCCACCCAGCTGGCCCGGCCGGTGAAGCTCGCCGGATCCACGGACTCCCAGCGCGTGCGGTCCGCCGAGGAGCTGCACAGCGAGTCGATCGGCCCCGGCTACTAGGGCCTAGGTGCGCTTGGCGGCCTTCTTGGCCGGCGCTTTCTTGCGGGCGGCCTTCTTCGCGGGCCGCTTCACCGGACCGCGCGCCCGCCGGTCGGCCAGCAGTTCGGCGGCGCGCTCGTCGGTGATCGACAGGACGTCGTCGCCCTTGCGCAGGCTCGCGTTGGTCTCGCCGTCGGTGACGTAGGGCCCGAACCGGCCGTCCTTGATCACCATCGGCTTGCCGGTCGCCGGGTCGGCGCCCAGCTCCCGCAACGGCGGCGCGGCCGCCCCCTGCCTACCGCGGCGTTTGGGCTCGGCGTAGATCTTCAGCGCCTCGTCCAGCGTGATCTCGAAGATCTGCTCCTCGGTCGCCAGAGAACGAGAATCGGTGCCGCGCTTCAGGTATGGGCCGTAGCGACCGTTCTGCGCGGTGATCTCCTCACCGGTCTGCGGGTCGACTCCGACCACCCGGGGCAGCGACAGCAGCTTCAGCGCGTCCTCGAGCGTGACGCTCTGCAGGTCCATGCTGCGCAATAGCGAGCCGGTGCGGGGCTTGGGCCCGGTGGGCTTCTTCCCCTTCTTCGCCGGGGCGCCACCCTCCTCGTCGGGCGGCGGCGGCAGTACCTCGGTCACGTACGGCCCGTACCGGCCGTCCTTGGCGACGATCTCGTGACCCGTTTCCGGGTCGACGCCCAACGTGCGCCCCTCTTGCGGCGTGGCGAACAGCTGCTCGGCCACCTCCAGCGTCAGCTCGTCGGGCGTCAGCGAGTCGTTGAGGTTGGCCCGCTGCGGCGTCGGTTCACCGTCGTCGCCGGTCACCATGCGTTCCAGGTAGGGCCCGTTCTTGCCCACCCGGACGTACACGGGGCGACCCTGCTCATCGTCAAAGAGCTTGATGGAGTTGACTTCTCGGGCGTCGATCCCTTCGAGGTTGACGCCGACGAGTTTCTTGAGACCACCGGAGCGTGCCACCGAATCGGCCACGCCATGGTCACCGCCGAAGTAGAAACGGTTGAGCCAGTCGGTGCGCCGCTCCTGCCCGGAGGCGATCGCGTCGAGTTCGTCCTCCATCGCGGCGGTGAAGCCGTAATCGACGAGCCGGCCGAAATGCTGTTCCAGCAAACCGGTTACGGCGAATGCGACCCAGGAGGGCACCAGGGCGCTGCCCTTCTTGTGCACGTAGCCGCGGTCCTGGATGGTCTTGATGATCGACGAGTACGTCGACGGCCGGCCGATGCCCAGCTCCTCGAGCGCCTTCACCAGCGACGCCTCGGTGTAGCGTGCCGGCGGGTTGGTGGCGTGGCCGTCCGGGGTGAGCTCGATGGCGTCCAGCCGCTGACCCTGCGTCAGCTGCGGCAGCCGGCTCTCCGCGTCGTCGGCCTCGCCGCCGGCCAATTCGTCGACGGTCTCCACGTACGCCTTCAGAAAGCCGGCGAACGTGATGGTGCGCCCGCTGGCCGAGAACACGACCTGGCGGCCGCCGGATTCACCGTTGATCCGCAGGCTCAACGTCGTCCCGCGCGCGTCGGCCATCTGCGAGGCCACGGTGCGCTGCCAGATCAGCTCGTAGAGCCGAAATTCGTCGCCGTCGAGCTCGCGGCGCACCGCGTCCGGGGTGGCGAACGCCTCGCCGGCGGGCCGGATGGCCTCGTGCGCCTCCTGGGCGTTCTTCACCTTGCGGGTGTACTGCCGCGGCGACGGCGAGACGTATTCCTCGCCGTAGAGCTGACGCGCCTGGGTGCGCGCGGCGTTGATCGCCGACTGCGACAGCGTGGTCGAGTCGGTACGCATATAGGTGATGTAGCCGTTCTCGTAGAGCCGCTGGGCGATGCTCATGGTGCGCTCCGACGAGAACCGCAGCTTGCGGCCCGCCTCCTGCTGCAGCGTCGACGTCATGAACGGCGCGTAGGGCCGCCGGGTGTACGGCTTCTCCTCCACCGAGGCGACCGCCAGTTGGGCGCCGCGCAGCCCGGCGGCCAGCTCGGTCGCCTGGGTCTCGTTAAGAACGGTGACCTCGTCGGCCTTGCGCAGCTGGCCCAGCGAGTCGAAATCGCGGCCGGTGGCCACGCGCAGGCCGTCAACGCCTGCCAGCCGGGCGGAGAAGGTGGGCGGTGACGCCTGCGGGTCGGACACGCTGGCGTCCAGCTGGGCCACGATGTCCCAGTAGGAGGCGCTGCGGAACGCCATCCGGTCGCGTTCCCGCTGCACGATGATGCGGGTGGCCACCGACTGGACCCGGCCCGCCGACAGCTTCGGCGCCACCTTCTTCCACAGCACCGGGCTGACCTCGTAGCCGTAGAGCCGGTCCAGGATGCGGCGGGTTTCCTGCGCATCGACCAGGTCGATGTCCAGGTCACGGGGGTTTTCGGCGGCCTCGAGGATGGCCGGCTCGGTGATCTCGTGGAACACCATCCGCTTGACCGGGATGTTCGGCTTCAGGGTTTCCAGCAGGTGCCAGGCGATCGCCTCGCCCTCGCGGTCACCGTCCGTGGCCAGATAGAGCTCGTCGACGCCCTTGAGCAGGCCCTTCAGCTCGCTGACGGTGCTCTTCTTCTCCGGGCTGATGATGTAGAGCGGTTCGAAGTCGTGGTCGACGTTGACTCCGAGCCTCGCCCAGGGCTCCGACTTGTATTTCGCCGGCACGTCGGCCGCGGCGCGGGGCAGGTCGCGGATGTGGCCGCGGGAGGATTCCACTATGTAGTTGGAGCCCAGGTAGCCGGCCAGTTTGCGCGCCTTGGTCGGCGACTCGACAATGACGAGTCGCCTACGGCTCCCAGCCCGGCCGCTCTCGCGGTCCTTGAGATTCGGGTCGGCCAACTACGCTTACGCTCCATCCTTGATCTCGGCCCCCCTGCGAGGCCGCCCCGCAGAAGAATGACAGGCCAGCGCCAGAAATTCCGGGGAAATTCAGATACGCCAGCGTTCCTTCGCCTTCGGGCACCTGACAATTTCCCACCCTTGGGCGCGACTGCGCAAACCGACTGCCCGCAGGACAAATCTTTTTCCGCGGTTATACCCGCGGCCACACCGCTGACGCGTCAACGCCGTCTGGGGCTTCGCCCACGTTCTCTACCAGGCGTGATAGCCGACGA
>NZ_LZJB01000158.1:0-3726 GCF_001666895.1 Mycobacterium sp. E3298 | reverse complement strand
GGCGCACCAGGTTGCCGAAGCGCCGGTGCAGCCACTCGTCGCGGTCGGACCACTCAAAGCCCAACCGTTCGCGAACGGCCGGGTGATACAAGCCCACCGTGAGCCAGACGAAGAACGGCCGCGACAGCCTGGTCAGGCCGCCCCACAGCCAGTCCGGGAGCCAGGGAGCGATCGGCAGCTTGTCATAGATGGTCAGATCGAGCACGGCCCGCGTCGCGTAATTGTCCTCTAATACGTTGCGGCACATGTGGTCCCAGTATTCCTGAAACTCTTCCCAGGTCTTGGGCACCGGGCGCATGCTCATGCCGTACATCCGGTACCACTGAATGTGTTCGTCGAAGAGCTGCCGCTTGTCGGCCTCCGTCAGACCGCCGCCGAACCGCTCCGCCACCAGGATCGTGCCCATGAAGAACGTGGAGTGTGCCCAATAGAAGACGTCGGGATTCAGCGCGTGATACCGGCGGCCTTGGTCGTCCACGCCCTTGATCTCGGTGTGGTAGTCGCGGACCTCGGCGCCCGTCGTCGGAGCGCGGTCGCCGTCGAAGACCACCCCGCCGATCGGATACAGCGACCGCATCACCCGCGGCAGGGGTTCGCGGAAGAACGTCGAGTGCTGCTCCACCGCGGCGCCCAACTGCGGGTGCATGTTCTGCATGGATCCCGCGAACGGGCCCTGCAGCATTCCGCGCCAATCACCGAAATACCGCCACGTCAGCGAGTCGGGCCCCAGCGGGACCGGTGGCGCCTCGTAGCCCAGGGGCGATACCGGGCAGCCGGCGGCCACGGCGGGTCCACCCGATTCGTCGCAGGCGACGTCGCTGGTCAGCGGCCGGGGTCCGGACGTATGTTGGGTCACTATTGGATTCCTGTGGGTATCTGCAAATCTGACTACACGCGTTGTCAGTTCTAGCTTAGGAGCGATGTGCAGTCCGGTCAACGACGGGGCCGGTGGACCGGCGTCCCCCTGGGGGATCGCCTCACCCTCCGTCGCGACAACCTCATCGCCGCCGGCGTGCAATTGCTCGGCAGCGGCAGCCGGCCCGCGCTGACCGTGCGCGCGGTCTGCCGCGAGGCCGCCCTGACTGAGCGGTATTTCTACGAAAGCTTCTCGGACCGCGACGAATTCGTCCGCGCGGTCTACGACGATGTGTGTACGCGCGCGATGAACACGCTCACTTCGGCGAACACCCCGCGGGAAGCCGTCGAAAAGTTCGTCGAGCTGATGGTCGACGATCCGGTTCGCGGCCGGGTGCTGTTGCTGGCGCCGGCGGTCGAACCGATCCTGACCCGGTCTGGCGCGGAGTGGATGCCCAACTTCATCGAACTGCTGCAGCGCAAGCTGTCGCGGATCGGCGACCCGGTGCTGGAGAAGATGATCGCCACCAGCCTGGTCGGCGGCCTCTCGAGCCTGTTCACCGCGTACCTGAACGGGCAGCTCGGTGCCACGCGAAAACAATTCATCGACTACTGCGTCAACATGCTGTACATCACGGCCGCCCCGTACGTGCCCGCCCCCGACTTGGGCTAGTGCGACTGCCGGTTTATCGACTCCGCCCCGGCGGCAACCCTTACGACCTGAGCTGAACGCCCCGGATGTGGGATCTAACCGTTACGCGGCGCGCGGCCAGGCAGCTTGATGCTACTGAGGTACACAGATATATTGACTGCTACCCGTCGACACAGATAACTGGAGGGGCCCCCATGTCAGCAGAGCTGACAAACCTACAGCTGCTGCACGAGCTCGAACCGGTGGTCGAGAAATGCCTCAACCGGCACGAGAGCATGCACAAGAACTGGAACCCGCACGACTACATCCCGTGGTCCGACGGGAAGAACTTCTACGCGCTGGGCGGGCAGGACTGGCACCCCGAGGAAAGCCAGCTCTCCGACCTCGCCCAGGTGGCGATGGTGCAGAACCTCATGACGGAAGACAACCTGCCGTCATACCACCGCGAGATCGCGATGAACTTCGGCTTGGACGGCGCCTGGGGCCAGTGGGTCAACCGGTGGACCGCCGAAGAAAACCGGCACGGCATCGCGCTGCGCGACTACCTGGTCGTGACCCGCGCCGTGGACCCCGTCGAGCTGGAGAAACTCCGCATCGAGGTGGTGAACCGGGGCTTCAGCCCGGGCCAGAACCAGCAGGTGCGGGCCGACCTGTTCGCCGAGAGCCTGTTCGACTCGGTCATCTACGTGACCTTCCAGGAGCTGGCGACCCGGATTTCACACCGCAACACCGGCAAGGCCTGCAACGAGACCATCGCCGACCAGTTGCTGCAGAAGATCTCCGCCGACGAGAACCTGCACATGATCTTCTACCGCGACGTCAGCGAGGCCGGGTTCGAGATTGCGCCCAATCAGGCAATGAAAGAGCTGCACAAGGTGCTGCGCAACTTCCAGATGCCCGGCTACCAGGTCCCCGAGTTCCGGCGCAAGGCCGTCTTCATCGCCGTCGGCGGCGTCTACGACCCGCGCATCCACCTCGACGACGTCGTCATGCCCGTCCTGAAGAAATGGCGCATCTTCGAGCGCGAGGACTTCACCGGCGAGGCGGCGGCGATGCGCGACGACCTCGCCTTGCTGATCAAGGAACTCGAGCAGGCCTGCGACAAGTTCGAGATCTCGAAGCAGCGCCAGCTCGAGCGGGAAGCCCGCACCGGCAAGAAGACCACCGCGTTCGAGCTGCACCAGACCGCCGGCAAGCTGGCTATGAGCCGCCGGTAACCCAGCGTTGCGCATCGGTCCCATCACGCTCGCCAGCCCGGTGGTGCTGGCCCCGATGGCGGGCGTGACCAACGTCGCATTCCGAACGCTGTGTCGTGAGCTCGAGCGGTCGAAGGCCGGCACCGTCAGCGGGCTCTACGTCTGCGAGATGGTGACGGCGCGCGCCCTCGTCGAGCGCCACCCGGTCACCATGCACATGACCACGTTCGCTCCCGATGAGTCGCCACGCTCGTTGCAGCTCTACACGGTCGACCCGGCGACCACGTACGACGCCGCCCGAATGATCGTCGACGAGGGCCTGGCCGACCATATCGACATGAATTTCGGCTGTCCGGTGCCCAAGGTGACCAAACGCGGCGGCGGCGCCGCGCTGCCGTACAAGCGGCGGCTGTTCGGCCAGATCGTCGCGGCGGCCGTGCGTGCCGCCGAGGGTTCCGGGGTGCCGGTGACCGTCAAGTTCCGCGTCGGCATCGACGACGAGCATCGGACGCACCTCGACGCCGGCCGCATCGCCGAGACCGAGGGCGCCGCCGCCGTCGCGCTGCACGCCCGCACGGCGGCGCAGCGCTACTCCGGCACCGCCGACTGGGAACAGATCGCGCTGCTCAAGCAGCACGTGACGACGATTCCGGTGTTGGGTAACGGCGACATCTACGACGCCAGCGACGCGCTGGCGATGATGGCCAAAACCGGCTGCGACGGCGTCGTCATCGGCCGCGGCTGCTTGGGTCGCCCCTGGCTTTTCGCCGAACTCTCGGCCGCGTTCACCGGGAGCCCGGCCCCCACCCCGCCCACGTTGGGTGAAGTCGCCGACATCGTCCGCCGACACGGGCGGCTGCTGGCAGCGCACTTCGGCGAGGACAAGGGCATGCGCGACATCCGCAAGCACATCGGGTGGTACCTGCACGGCTTTCCGGCCGGCTCGGAGCTGCGCCGGGCGCTGGCGATGGTCAAGACGCTCGACGAACTCGATTCTCTGCTAAGCCAATTGGACGGCACGGT
>NZ_LZJB01000157.1:0-22951 GCF_001666895.1 Mycobacterium sp. E3298 | reverse complement strand
GGCGCGGTCGATGCGATCGCCGTAGACGTCCGTGCAGGCCTGCACCACGTCGGCCTCGCCGAGGACGCCTGCGCCGAAACCGTCGGTGGCCGAGGGCGCCGCGGCGCGAACGTGGTCGAGGGCGACCTGCACCTCCGGGGCCTGGTGCAGCAGGCAATGGGCCCACGCGATGGCGATCTGCAGGTTCGGCCGACTGGCCAGCAACGTCTTGGGCAGCTTGTTGACCAGCCCGAGCAGCGTCGCCATCCGGCTGTGTTCCACCAGGGGCATTGCGTGGCGTTCCACCAGATCCACCGCCCCCTCGGCATCGCCCGCGGCGATTGCGTGCGTCACCGCCTCGCCGAGCAGCCCGTGGTCGGCAAACCAGGTCGATGCGGTGCGGTGCAAGTCGGCCACCCGCTCTGGATAGTCACGTTCCAGCCGTCGGCGCAGGTGATCGGCGAACAGGTGGTGATACCGAAACCACTCGCGGTCGTCGTCGAGTGGCCGCAGGAACATGTTGCGGTGCTCGAGTTCTTCGAGGATCGTCTGCCCGCGCGGCTGACCGCTGAGGGCGGAAGTGAGCTCTCCGCAGAGGCGATCGCATATGGAGGTGGCCAGCAGGACGTCGAGCAAGTCGGGCGGCAAGGCGTTGAGGACGTTTTGGGCCAGATAGTCGCCGATGGAGCGGTGACGACCGGAGAAGGCGCTGACCAGCTCCGACGGATCTTCGCAGCCGCGCAACGACAGCGTGGCCAGCTGCAGGGCGGCGATCCAGCCGTCGGTGCTCGCCCATAGGCGGCGCACGTCGTCGTCGTTGAGCGCCAAGGCATTCAGGCCGAAGAAGGCGGCGGACTCTTCGGGGTCGAAGCGCAGATGCGCGGTGTCGACTTCGGTGACCTGGTTGCGCACTTTCAGCTTCGCGATAGCCGGCGTCTGGGTTCGGCTCGTGATGACCAGGTGCAAATTGCCCGGCCCGGTGTCGAAGAGGAAGTCCAATGCCGCGGCGGTGTCGGCACTGTCGATGAGATGCCAGTCGTCCAACACGATCACCAGCGGCCGGCGGCGTTCGGCGATCCGGTTGACGAGTTCGGCCAGCACGTAGCGCCGAGCGTGGCCCGTGTGCTGTTCGAGCAGATCGCTGAGATTGGCGGCCATCGACGGCTCGACCCGTCGTACCGCCTCGATGAGGTGCGCCAGGAAGGACACCACGTCGTTGTCGTCGCGGTCCAGGCTGAGCCACGCCACCGGGACGCCCTCGGCGAGGAGCACCCGCTGCCACTGCACGGCCAGGGTTGTCTTCCCGAAGCCGGCCGGGGCGTGGATCAACGCCAACCGCTTCGCGCGGCCGGACCGCAGCAATTCGATGAGCCGCGCGCGGGGAACCAGGCCGTCGTCATAGGTCGGGGCTTGCACCCTGGTCGCCACGACCTGCGTCGGTTGCGCTCCCGTCTGCATCCCAATCGCCTCGCCTCGAGCCTGGGCATTCCGTGGCGCTTAGTGTACTGAGGCGCTCCGCGCTGCCGTCTGCGAAGAATCCCGCCACCCGTTCGGGTAGCGAAGCGAGAAGTACGGGTGGGCGCGACGCACAGCCCGGCTTTCAGCGGTTACCGTTTAATCGAGCTGCTTATCTGCGCAGGGGAGGCGATTTGTCGGCATTGCAGCCGCTTGTGGCGTTGCCCGGCCACACACACCAGCCGTGGTGAGCCCCTCCGCCGATGCGACTCGGCGGCAGATCATTCGGGCCGCCTCGCAGCAGTTTGCCCGGCGGCCATACCACGAGGTTGGTCTCGACGACATTCTCGCCGAGGCCGGGCTGACCAAAGGCGCCCTGTATTTCCACTTCACCTCCAAGCATGCGCTGGCGCTCGCGATGATCGACGAGCAAACGGCCGCGGTGCCTCTCGCCCTGCATGGCCTGCAGACCCGAGGGCTTTCAGGCTTGGAGACCCTCATCGACTTTTCGTTTCTGGTGGCCGTCCAGGACCTCAAGTCGGACCTGTTCAGGGCGGCGTTGAACCTGGTCGAAACGGTGGGGCAATCCGAAGCACGCCATCAGAATCTGTTCGGCCAATGGATCAAAGCGCTGGCGGCGATCGTTGAGCAGGCCATCGCCGAGGGTGACATCGATGACGACTGCGCCCCCGAGGACCTGGCCCGGATGATGCTGTCCGCGCACATGGGGCTGCGAAAAACGAGCAGTCTCGATGAACCCGAACGTTTCTTACACGACCTGCAGAAGTGCTGGACCCTCCTCCTGAACGGAATTCTGCAGCCCGATCGCAACGAGTACTTCGCCCAATTCCTCCGGCGGCGCACCGCGCTCGCCGTCCAGCAGACCCCGACGCCTGACAAGGCCGGTTAGGCGATCGGGTCAGCGCCGCGACGGCCGATTGGATTGCTGTAGCGCCTTTTCCGCGCTTGGCTGCCGCCGCCGGGTCCGACCGCCATTCTGCGAACGCCGGTTCGCATATCGCGGGACGCCACGGTACATTTTGTGGGCTTCGTTATTGCATGTGTGTGCAGGCCCCTGACAGGGGGAAGGATCGCCGCGGCACCGGGACGCTCGGCGCAGACGTAAGGGGCATTGGTGGCGACGTCTTCCCCGGTGCAGATCAATTCCCAGCGCCTACCGCCGTACCGGTGGATCGCGGTCGGCGTGCTGGTGATCCTGGCCATCGTTTTCACCCTGGTGTATGTCCAGTTCCGCGGCGGCTTCACCGCGAAGACGAAGCTGACGATGCTGGCGTCGCGGGCCGGGCTGGTGATGGATCCCGGCTCGAAGGTCACCTACAACGGGGTCGAGATCGGCCGCGTCGGCAACATCTCCGAGACCGTTCGGGACGGCAAGCCGGCCGCCAAGTTCACGCTCGAGGTGTATCCGCGCTATTTGTCGCTCATCCCGGCCAATGTGAACGCCGACATCAAGGCGACCACGGTGTTCGGCGGCAAATACGTGTCGTTGACCGCACCGGAAAACCCGTCGCCGCAACGGATCAACCCGCGCACGGTGATCGACGCGCGGTCGGTGACCACCGAGATCAACACGCTGTTCCAGACGATCGTGTCGATCAACGAGAAGGTCGATCCGGTCAAACTCAACCTGACGCTGAGCGCGGCCGCCCAGGCGCTGACCGGCCTCGGCGACAAATTCGGCCAGTCGGTGGTCAACGCCAACGCGGTCCTCGACGACGTCAATCCGCAGATGCCGCAGGCGCGGCGCGACATCCAGCTGCTGGCCGGGCTGGGCGACACCTACGCCGACGCGGCACCCGATCTGTTCGATTTCCTGAACAACGCGGTGATCACCTCGCGGACCATCAATCAACAGCAGAAGGACTTGGATCAGGCGTTGCTGTCGGCGGCCGGGTTCGGCAACACCGGCGCCGACATCTTCAACAAGGGCGGCCCGTACCTCGCCCGCGGCGCGCAGGACCTGGTGCCGACCGCGCAGCTGCTGGACACCTACAGCCCGGCGATCTACTGCACGCTGCGCAACTACCACGACGTCGTGCCCCTCACCGGTGCGTCCGAGGGCGGATTCAACGGCTACTCGCTGAACATGAACACCGAGGCGCTGTCCGGGCTCGGGCTGCTGGCCAACCCCGTGTCGGCGGTGGCCACGATCGCCAGCCTGGTCGGCGGCCTCGCCGGTGTCGTCGGCGGCGCGCCGAACCCGTACACCTACCCCGAGAACCTGCCGCGGGTGAACGCGCGCGGCGGCCCGGGCGGCGCCCCGGGGTGCTGGCAGCCCATCACCCGTCACCTGTGGCCTGCACCGGAATTGGTGATGGACACCGGGAACAGCATCGCGCCGTACAACCATCTCGACACCGGCTCGCCGTACGCGATCGAGTACGTCTGGGGGCGCCAAGTGGGGGACAACACGATCAATCCCTAGGACTGCGGCGCGAAGAATGCAGAATAACTTCGTGCTGGCGGGCAGGGACTGTTGACGTGGCCGGGTTTGGCTTCCACACCCTGGCGCTGCTGACCGCCATCGGACTGGCCGGCCCGCTGCTGGCCGCGCTGCCGCGCCTGCGGATCCCGGTGATCATCGGTGAGCTGATCGCGGGCCTGGTCGTCGGGCGAACCGGCCTCGGCCTCGTCGACGTCACCAACCCGACGTTCCAGTTGCTCGCCAACATCGGCTTCGCACTGGTCATGTTCGTCGTCGGCACGCACGTCCCGGTGCGCGCCGGCGCGCTGCGCTCGTCGCTGCCCCGGGCGCTGGGGCGCGCGGGACTGGCCGGCGCCGTCGCGGCGGCGCTGGGTGTCGGCCTGGCGGCGGCCTTCGGAACCGGGCACGCGGCGATGTACGCGGTCCTGATGGCCTCGTCGTCGGCGGCCCTGGCGCTGCCGGTGATCGACTCGCTGAAACTGCAAGGGCCGCAGGTGATCGCCGTGACCGCCCAGATCGCGGTCGCGGACGCCGCGTGTATCGTGCTGCTGCCGTTGGTGATTGACCTGCGGCACGCGCCGACGGCCGCGCTGGGCGCGCTGGCGGTGGCGGGCTGCGCGGTGGTGTTGTACGTGGTGCTGCGGCGATCCGACGGCTGGCGCCACCGCCTGCACGCCTACTCCGAGAAGCGCCGGTTCGCGCTGGAGCTGCGGACCAACCTCATCGTGCTCTTCGCCCTGGCGGCGCTCGCCGTGAGCGCGCGCGTGTCCGTCATGCTGGCGGGCTTCGCGGTGGGCCTGGTGGTCGGCATGGTCGGCGAACCGCGACGGTTGGCGCGTCAGCTCTTCGGCATCACCGAGGGTTTCTTCAGCCCGCTGTTCTTCGTCTGGCTGGGCGCTTCGCTGCAGGTGCGCGAGCTGGGTTCGCACCCGAAACTCATCCTGCTCGGCGCGGGGCTGGGCCTCGGCGCCGTGCTCGCGCACTGCGCAGGCAGGCTGCTCGGCCAACCGCTGACCCTGGCGGTGCTGTCGGCCGCACAGCTCGGGGTGCCGGTGGCCGCGGCGACCATCGGCACCGAGGAACACCTCCTGGTCGCGGGCGAAGCGTCGGCGCTGATGTTCGGCGCGCTGTTGACGATCGCCGCCACCTCGATCGCGGGCGCGTTCGCGGCGCGCGGCGCGGTGACCAACGGCCCTACCCCCGCGGGACCTCCGCATCCTCGAAAGCACGACTGAAGCACTTGCGGCCCGGTTGCGTTCGGCCCTGACGAAGCGCACCGGGGAAGTGGTCGGATGTATTCCAAGCTCGATCGAGGAGGGCGTGATGAGGTTCGCAAGACAACGGCACCAGCTGCGGGCCGTACCGACGGCGACGATCTACCGCGTCACCGATCGTCTCCACGGCGACCGCACCGTCCGGGTCCCGGGCCACGAGATCGCACCCATCGTGGCGGCGTGGCTGGCGGAGCTGGGCGCCCACAGCCCCCTGGTCGACGAGCTGGCGAGGGCAGCCTGCGTCGGCGACTGGTCGGCGGCCTATGCCATCGGCGATCAGCTGTCGATCGATGTGGCCATCGCACCGGCCGCCTAGCTGCGCGATTGGCCCAAAGTCCCTCCGCTTAGAGCCGTCGTGCCCTCGTGGGACGAGCGGCGATCCGCAATCGTAAATAGGAAGACGCAATACCGAAGGGGAACGACCCATGAACACCCGCTTTCCGGATGCCGGCACGGTCCGGACGGTCCTGAGTTTGGCCTCTCGGGCGCCCTCGGTGCACAACTCCCAGCCCTGGCGGTGGCGGGTCGACGCGGCGAGCCTGCATCTGTACTCCGATGACAGCCGGCAGCTGCCCAACATCGACCCGGACGGCCGGGACCTGATGCTGAGTTGCGGTGCGGCGCTGCATCACTGCGTCGTCGCGCTGGCGGCCGTCGGCTGGCTCTCCAAGGTGACCCGGTTCCCGAATCCCGCCGACCCCAGCCACCTTGCCGCGATTGAACTTTCGCCGCACCGGGCCGACTCCGTGGACATCGCGATGGCCGCTGCCATCCCGCGGCGCCGGACCGACCGGCGCAACTACAGCTCGTGGCCGGTGCCGGTGGGCGACGTCGCGCTGATGGCGGCCCGGGCGGCGCGCAGCGGGGTGACGCTGTGCCAGGTCGAAGACCTCGACAACCTGCGCAACATCGTCGCCCAATCCGTCCAGGAGCACCTGAACCAGGACTATCTGGCCGAGCTGACGGCGTGGAGTGGCCGCTACGCGTCGGTCGCAGGCGTTCCCGCCCGCAACACGCCCGCGCCGGATTCGACCGCCAAGATTCCCGGTCGCTTCTTCGCCGGCCCCGTGCTGCCGATGGCGCCCGACTCCTCACCGGCCGACGACAACGCCGTGGTCCTGGCGCTGGGCACCCGCAACGACGACCGCCTGGCGCAGCTGCGCGCCGGTGAGGCGACCAGCGTCGTGCTGCTCACCGCGACGTCACTGGGCCTGGTCAGTTGCCCGGTCACCGAACCGTTGGAGTCACCCGGAACACGCGCGGCGGTTCAATCCGACATCTTCGGCGACAGCAACTACCCCCAGATGCTGCTACGGGTGGGGTGGGCGCCGATCAACGCGGACCCGTTGCCCGCCACGCCGCGGCGCGAACTGGGAGACTTCGTCGAGTGGATGGCCGATCACGAACACCGGGTCGCCCTCTGAACCGGCGAAATCGTTGCGGCGCAGAGGACACCATGGACACGTTCACCTTCAACCCACGCCGCTGGCGGGTGGCACGCGTTTTCGGCCGCAACCCCTTGCTCCGCCGCTCGGATCGCATCGAAGCGTTGGTCGTCCTGGTCGCGCTGGCCGTGTCCCTGATCGCCGTTCCCGTCGCCGGCGTGGCGGGCGCGGTGACCTACGGCGCGCGGGACCGGGTGTACATCCAGGAGGCGCACGACCGGCACCGCGTGCGGGCAACGGTCACCGACGCCCTGGTCGAGGAGCTGGGCGTGACTGTCGTGCAAGCGAAGTGGGCCGGGCCAAAGGGGGACCGCGTCGGACCGCTGGCGGTCAGCGAGCAGGCCAAGGTCGACGGAACCGTCGAAATCTGGGTGGACGCGGACGGCAACCCGGTGATGCCTCCCACCCCCACCTGGCTGGCCGTGGCCGAGGCGGTCGGCGTCGCGGGGGTGACGGCGCTGGCGGTGGCCGTTGCGATGGCGGTGCTTGTCGCCGTCGTCCGCGCCCGGCTGGATCGTGCCCGTGACGCAATGTGGGAACGCGACATCGAGTTCCTCGCCGAGGCCTCGTAACCGGTGCGTCCGTTGTCCAACCCCTATACAGCACAGCCGAACTGGAAGATGATGAGCCGATGATCGGATACGGCGAGGATTCCGGTGCCGCGTCATTCGGCACCGCCGGGTTGCACCGCCTCGTCGAGGTCCTGATCGAGCGCGGATACCGCGTGATCGGTCCGACGTTGCGGGACAACGCGATCGTCCTCGATCAATTGGAGTCCGCCGCGGACCTACCGCGAGGGTGGGGCGTGGAGGTGGCACCCGGGCACTACCGGGTGCGCCGCCGCGACGATGACGCCGCGTTCGGGCACTCGTCCGGGCCGCAGTCGTGGAAGCAGTTTCTGCACCCGGCACGGCGCCGGTTGTGGGCCGGCTCCCGGGACGGTTTCAGCGACGGCGAAGCGGAAGAGGAGATTCCGCGCTACGCGTTCCTGGGCGTGCGCGGGTGTGACCTGGCGGCGATCGCGACGCTCGATCGGGTGCTCGGCCGCGGGCAGCTTCCCGACAGCTCCTTCGTGCGCCGGCATCGGCAGATCTTCGTGATCGCGGTCAACTGCACCGAGCCCGGGGGGCTGTGCTTTTGCGCCTCGATGGGTACCGGGCCCGCGGCCGGTCCGGGCTACGACCTGGCGCTCACCGAGCGGCTCGACGGTGACGACGTGACCTACGTGGTCGAGGTGGGCACCCCGGATGGCGCCGACGTCCTCGCGGCCGTCCCGCATCGGACCGCCGAAGACGCGGAGATCGGTTCCGCGCGTGACGCGGTGGAGGCCGCCTCCCATCGCATGGGCCGCCAGATGCCCGAGGTGAATCTTCGCGATTTGCTGGTCCGTTCGCGCGAATCGCCGCAATGGGACGAGGTCGCCAGCCGCTGCCTGACGTGTGGCAACTGCACGATGGTGTGTCCCACCTGCTTCTGTACCAGCACCGAAGACGTCAGCGATCTGACCGGTGAGCACGCGGAGCGCTGGCTGCACTGGGCCTCGTGCTTCGAGCCCGATTTCACCTACATCCACGGGGGCGGCAGCGTCCGCCAGTCCGGCGCCTCGCGGTACCGACATTGGCTGACCCACAAACTCGGCACCTGGCACGACCAGTTCGACATGTCCGGGTGCGTCGGCTGCGGGCGGTGCATCGCCTGGTGTCCCACCGGCATCGACATCACCGAGGAGATGAACAAGATGGCCCGCGATGACTGACGCGGCGGCGGTCGCCGCGCCCCCGTCGGTGATGGCGCCCAACCCGTATCGGGTGCGCAGCCGCGTCGTGGAAAGCCCGGACTCGGCCACCCTGTGCCTGGAACCGCTCGGCGAGGTGTTGCGCGCACCGCAGCCCGGAGAGTTCATGATGCTCTACGCGTTCGGCGTCGGCGAGGCCGCGATTTCGATCAGCGGTGATCCCACCGTCACCGACGGCTCGATCACGCACACGATCCGCGCGGTCGGCGCGGTCAGTCGCGCCCTGCACGACGCGCAGCCGGGAACCGTGATCGGTGTCCGGGGCCCGTTCGGCACCACCTGGGGGCTCGAGGAGGCCGTCGGCCGCGATCTGGTCATGGTCGCCGGCGGCGTCGGCCTGTGCCCCTTGCGTCCGGCGATACTCGGGGCGCTGGCCGAGCGGTCGCGCTACGGCAAGGTGACGCTCGTCGTGGGCGCCCGGTCGCAGGCCGACTTCGTCTTCGCCGCTCAGCTCGAAAAGTGGGCGCAGGATCCGAAAATCGAACTGCATTTGATCGTCGACGCCAAGACGCCGGGCTGGGACGGTGAGGTCGGCCTGGTCACCGAGCCACTCGGCCGACTCGTCCTGGACCCCGGTCGGACGACCGCCTTCCTGTGCGGACCCGAGCCGATGCTGCGGTTCGGCGCCGAGGCCCTGCTCGCGAAAGGCGTTGCGGCCGAGAATATTCGAGTATCCCTGGAGCGAAACATGCAGTGCGGTGCGGGATTGTGCGGTCACTGTCAGCTGGGGCCGCTGCTGCTGTGCCGCGACGGCCCGGTAGTCGGCTACGACGTCGCCGGGCCGCTGCTGCGGGTGAAGGAGCTGTGATGAGCCGACCCACCCTGGCCGTGTGGAAGTTCGCCTCCTGCGACGGATGTCAGCTGACCCTGCTGGACTGCGAGGACGAACTGCTCACCCTCGCCGACCAGGTGCAGATCGCCAACTTCGCCGAGGCCTCCAGCGCGACGGTCGACGGCCCCTACGACGTGTCTTTGGTCGAGGGCTCGATCACCACCCGGCACGACTTGCAGCGCATCCAGGAGATCCGGGAGCAATCGAAGGTGCTGGTCACCATCGGGGCGTGCGCGACGGCCGGGGGAGTGCAGGCGCTGCGCAACTTCGCCGACATCACCGAGTTCACCTCCGTCGTCTATGCCAGGCCGGAATACATCGACACGCTGGCGACGTCCACGCCGGCCTCCGCCCATGTCAAGGTCGATTACCAGTTGCCGGGCTGCCCGATCGACCGGGGCCAACTGCTCGACACCCTGGCGGCCCTGCTGATCGGGCGCAAGCCACGGCTGCCGGCCAAGACGGTGTGCACCGAGTGCAAGCTCCGCGGGGTGACGTGTGTGGTTGTCGCCGAGGGGATTCCGTGCCTGGGGCCGGTCACCCACGCCGGCTGTGGGGCGTTGTGCCCGAGTCATCATCGCGGTTGCTACGGCTGCTTCGGGCCGTCCGCGGCGCCGCGGACCGCGACGCTGATCCCGCTGTTGCGCCGCGACGGCATGTCCGAGGGCGGCGTCGACCGGGTGTTCTCGACGTTCAACGTCGCCACCTTCGCGGCCGAACGGAGCAAGCCGTGAACCCGTCCGAACGCACGCTCAGCGTCGGCGCGTTGACCCGCGTGGAAGGCGAAGGCGCGCTGCACGTCACGCTGCGAGACGGTGCGCTGCACAGCGTGCAGCTCAACATCTACGAGCCGCCGCGGTTCTTCGAGGCGTTCCTGCGCGGACGCGCCCACACCGAGCCGCCCGACCTGACGGCCCGGGTCTGCGGCATCTGCCCGGTCGCCTATCAGGTCAGCTCCTGCAACGCGATCGAGGAGGCCTGCGGCGTGCGGGTGGACGAGCAGCTCGTCGCGTTGCGGCGACTGCTGTACTGCGGCGAGTGGATCAACAGTCACGCGCTGCACATCTACCTGCTGCACGCGCCGGACTTCCTCGGCTACCCCGACATCGTCGGGATGGCCCGCGACCACCGGGAGATCGTCGAGCGGGGGCTCGCGCTGAAGAAGGTGGGCAACCGGCTGATGGAATTCGTCGGGGGCCGGGCGATACACCCGGTGAACGTGCGTCTAGGTGGATTCTACTCCGTGCCAACGCGTTTGGAGTTCCAGCCGATCGAGGAGGAGTTGCGCCGCGCGCTGGACGACGCGGTGGCGACGGTCGAGTGGGTGGCGGGATTCGAGTTCCCCGACCTCGAGCTGGACCACGAGTTCCTGGCGCTCACCGCGCCGGGCGCCTACCCGATCGAGAACGGCGTCATCGCGCGCAGCGCCGGTCCGGCCTTCGACGTGGCCGACTTCACCGACCACATCGTCGAATCGCAGCTGCCGCACTCCACCGCCCTGCACGCGACCCTCGACGGCGGTCGCTACCTGACCGGCCCGCTGGCCCGGTACTCGCTGAACGCGGCGGCGTTGTCGCCGATCGCCGCGCAAGCCGCCGCTCGGGCCGGCTTGTCGGGCGAATGCCGAAACCCGTTCCGCAGCATCGTCGTCCGCGCCGTCGAAGTGGTCTACGCGATCGAGGAGTCGCTGCGCATCATCGCCGAATACCGGCGCCCGGCGCGGCCGTTCGTCGATGTCCCGGCGCGGGCCGGCGTCGGCCACGGGGTCAGCGAGGCGCCGCGCGGCCTGCTGTACCACCGCTACCGGATCGAGGAGGACGGGCTGGTGTCGGCGGCGACGATGATCCCGCCGACGTCGCAGAACCAGGGGGCCATCGAGGCCGACCTGGCCCGCCTGGTCTCGGGCAACCTCGCGCTCGACGATGCCGCATTGACCGAGCTGTGCGAGCAGCTGATCCGCAGCTACGACCCCTGTATCTCGTGCTCGGCGCACTTTTTGAGGCTGACGGTGGAGCGGGGATGACCGCGGATGAGTCAGCGGCCGCCGGCCGGGTCGCCGTCATCGGGCTCGGCAACGGCTACCGGCGCGACGACGGTGTCGGCGTCGCCGCCGCCGACGCGTTGCGCGATCTCGCGTGGCCCAATGTCGTTGTGCGAACCGGTATCGCCGAGCCGATGGGGCTCATCGAGGCGTGGACGGGGGCGGGACTGGCGGTCGTCATCGACGCGGCGATCGCCGAACCGGCGGACCCGGGTCGCATCCACCGCATTGACGTGGACGGCGTGCCCGCCCAGCCCGGGGGTTTGAGCTCGCACCACATCGACATCGGCCGCACCCATGCCCTGGCTCGAGCGCTCGAACGGGTACCCGGCGCGATCGTGGTCTTCGCCGTCGAGGCGGCGGACACCGGCCCGGGGGCCGGGCTGAGCCCTCGCGTCGCCCGCGCGGTGCCGATGCTGGTCGGTATGGTGGCCGCCGAAATCAATCGCTTTCGGTCAGCGACGCGATCGCAGCACGCAGGTTCTCGGTGACCTCGGCGGCGATGGTGACCAGCGCCGGCTCGCCGGTCACCTCGACCAGGAGGCCGGGATCCATCGCCTCGACGATCACGCTGCCCGCGTCACCCGGGTCGGCGCGCACCAACATGTTGCACGGCAGCAGCAGCCCGATCTCCCGATCGACGTTGATCGCCCGGTACGCCAACTCCGGATTGCAGGCGCCCAGGATGAGGTAATCCTCCAGCTCCACGCCGAGCTGCGCCTGCAGCCTTGCTCTGACGTCGATTTCGGTCAGAACGCTGAAACCTTGCTGCGCAAGGGCTTCCCGGGTGCGGGCCACCGCTTCGTCGAACCCGGACGCCAATCTGATGGATAGTCCCGCGTCCACCGCGCCCTCGGTCAAGATATCAGCCCGGTTCCTCGCGTCGCCGCGGGAAGATCGATGTGCTTGCCGCAGTTGGGGCAGAACCGTTCGGTCGGATGATGCTCGGCGCCGCAGTGCGCGCAGAAGTGTGGTTCGTCGTCCTCCTCATGCCGGGGCATCAGGCGCAGCGGCTGCACGTCGGGCGTCGGGGGGCGGCGCCTGCTGCGGCCGAGGATGGCCACCCCGGCGGCGAGGCCGATCACCGACGCGACGCTGATCACGATGTACCACAACAGATTCGCGCCGCTCAGCGACGAGGAGTCGCCGTATTGCTGGCGCAGGTTGACCGCCGTTGTCTTGAGGTCCTCCAGGCCCGGGTAGCCGGGTGACATGGCCAGCGTCTGGTCGAAAGCGGCGATCGCGTCGGTGTAGTGGCCGGCGTAGAAGGCGGTCAGCCCCTTGCGATAGAACTGGTCGGCCGGTCCGAGCGTCGGCTTGACGCCCTTACCGGCCATGATGGCAGCGACACCGTCGGCCGGGCCGATGAAGTTGAACGGCTGCGTTTCGCCGGCGGGTGCGAAGCTGTTCACGCCGATCACCTTGCCGTTCAACCCGATTGTCGGGCCACCGCTCATGCCTTCGGTCATCGCGGCGTCGATCTCGTACGTCGGATTCGTTCCCGAGACGGACTTCTTGCTGACCTTGCCGCTCTTGTAGGTGGGGTCCAGCGAAGCGCCGGTGACGTTCTGCGTGCTCTCGGGGAAGCCGACCGCGAGGACGGGCGTGCCGATGGTCACCTCGGCGTCGGTGGCGAGCTCGGACGACGGAAGGTTTTGCTTGGCCACCTTCAGCAGAGCGGCGTCGCCCTTTCCCAGCGGCCGGAACTCGACGACGTTGGCGACGACCTTGTCCGCGAGTTTGGTTCCCGTACCGGACATCAGCGCGATACCGACATGGGGCCCCTGGCCGACGGCGTCGCCTTCCACCCGCGCGTTCTTCTGCAACCACTCCAATGTGGCCGCGGGGTCGCTCGACTCGGGCGCATTCGGAAACTCGCTTCGATACTCTTCGACGGCCCGCTTGAGTATCAGTTCCGTGGCGCTCGCGGGGTCCACGCAGTGACCTGCCGTCGCCACCCACCCGTCGGGGTTGACGACGAAGGCCGTGCAGTTCCAGGTCGCCAGGAACGGCATGCTGGATCCCCGCCCGAATTGCGACAGGATCTCACCGCTGGGCAACCGGACCAAGCCGTAGCCCTCACCGGCAAGATACATGATGGACGGCCGGATCAGGGCCGCCGCCCGCTCCTCCGGCTTTGCCTGCGGCCGCCCGCTGTCGGCGGCGGCGACGCCAGGCGCACCGGCGAGCAGCAGCAGCGCCGCCGCCAGCACCGCCGTCATTCGTCGGCTCACGGCCGGGCCATCGACGACGGGTGCCTGCGCATCGACTCGAGCAGCTCGGCTTCGTAGCGCCGCGCCGAAACCCACGCCGGGTGCGACTCGAGGATGATTACCTCCGCCCCGACAACGCTTGGCACGGTATTGCGCTTCGTTCTCGGAACTGTCACGGTCACAACACTTATTTGACCGGTTCGCCGGACTTGCCGATAGGGACCGAAGTCCCGACCGCGAGGGACCTCCGTTCTTCCGCCCTGAGCCCGCCCTCCACCAGGGCTGATTCGACGAAAAGTGACCAAGGCCCTCAAGCCGCTGTGCCTTTGCGCCCTTACCGGGTCGACGGTCGCTACGCAGCATGGAATCGTCCAGCCACGTTTGCACGAAGGAGCGGGCCATGAGGTCGCTGATAGTGTGCGCTTCCAGATCCCACGGCAACACCCGGCTGGTGGCCGACCGGATGGCCGAGGTTCTGGGCGCCGAGGTCGTCACCCCCGAGTCGGTCGGACCCGAGATCGTTCGTGACTACGACCTCGTCGGTTTCGGCTCCGGCATCTACTACATGATGGCCGACGCGAGGTTGCGGAGATTGATCAGCCGGCTCCCGGCCACCGACCACCGCACCGCGGCCTTCACGTTCTTCACCAGCGGAGCGCGCGAGATTCCGCTGTTGGGTTACCACAGGCCGATTCGCGACAAGCTCGAGCAAAAGGGCTTCACGGTGGTCGGATCGTTCTCCTGCCGGGGGTTCGACACGGTGGGACCCTTCGGGTTCATCGGCGGCATCAACCGGGGGCGGCCCAACGAACACGACCTCGACCGGGCCGCGGCGTTCGCCACCCGGATGCGCAAACGGGCCGGGGGCTCCCAGGCGGCGTCATGACGACGGCCGATCGGTGACTTTTGGCCCTGTCCCGCAACAGTTTCCGTGACGTAGCACTTAACCTATGAGTCACAAATCCCCAGCGCCACAGGAGATGGACGTCCAGGTCACCGCCCGTGACGAACTCCCCGCGGCGGCCGAATATGCGCGCCGCAAGATCGGTGAGCTGACGCGGTACACGAGCCGGCCGGTCCTGCACGCCCGGGTGCGGCTGACCCGGCACCGCGATCCGGCCGTGCAGCGGCCGGTCGTCGCCCAGGCCAACCTCGATGTCGACGGCCGGCCGGTCCGCGCCCAGGTGCAGGCCGACACGGCGTGGGAAGCCGTCGATCTTCTCGCGGCGCGGCTGCGTCGCCGCCTGCAACGCGCCGCCGACCACTGGGAGGCGCGCCGCGATGAGTTCCCGGCGGGAGCCGACGAATGTCGGTACGAGTCCGAGACGGCCCACCGGCCGAATTACCTTCCCCGCCAGACGAACCACCGACGCGTCATCCGACGCAAGTCGTTCACGTTGGCGCCCTGCACCCTCGACGAGGCCGCCCGCGAACTCGAGCTGCTCGACTACGACTTTCACCTGTTCACGGAGAAGGGCACCGGCACCGCCGGCGTGCTGTACCGCGGCGGGCCCACGGGGTACCGCCTGGCGCTGGCGGCGCCGGGGATGGCCGACCGGGTGAGTCCACACGCGCTGCCCGTCACCATCAGCTCACAACCGCTGCCCTGCCTCACCGAAGAGGGAGCCGAAGACCGGCTGGCCATGCTCGGCCTGCCGTTCCTGTTCTTCATCCACGCCGTCTACGGCTGCGCCAGCGTGCTATACCACCGCTACGACGGGCATTACGGACTGATCACCCCGGCCGGCTAGGGCGGCGCTTCCCGCGGGTGCGCAGGGCATATTGGCGGCCGCACCAAGGACCTAGGACCCTCGCAGGCATCGGGGCGCTCCGCGCACACTGGCGCCATGGCCAACACGAGAAAGCGCTTCGCCCAGACCGCTGCGCTGCTCACCGTGCTGTACTGCGCGCGCAGGTACTACCGCAATTGGGGCGCAACCAAGGCCGAGTCGCAGCTGCGGGTCCCGGGGGACATGTTGGTGGCCGATCCGGCCGTGCAGACGACCGAGGCGGTCGACATCGACGCGACCGCGCCCGTGGTGTGGTCCTGGCTGATGCAAATGGGCCGGGACAGGGCGGCGGGCGGCATCCAGGGGCCGGAAACCGTTGCGGGACAGGCCGATAACGGGAGCCTGCGGGTGGGGGACGTGATCCGCCTGGCTCCCGAGGGCTGGCGGGGGTTGCCGGACGGGGTGACGTTGCGGATCACGGAGATCGCGCCCGAGAAGTATGTCGTGCTCAATGCCATGCGATCCGAACCGCGCTGGACCGCGGTCCTGTCGTTTCACCTGCAACCGCACTGGGAGGACCGGGTCCGGCTTCTCGCGCGCGCCCGAATCGGCTTGCGCTACCCCGGCGAGGTGTTCGTCCTGGAACTGGCCCGGCCGATGATCTCCCTCGGGACGCGTGGCCTGTTGCTCGCCGTCAAGCGCCGCGCCGAGCGCCTCGCCCCCGCCGTGCCGATCCGCTCGTCCATCCAAACGCGCTGACACACTTTCGACAGCGGAAGGGGTCCGACGATGAAACCGATACTGGTGGGAATCGACGGTTCGTCGGCGGCGATCGCGGCCGCGCTGTGGGGCGTCGACGAGGCCATCACCCGCGGCGTTGCACTGCGTCTGGTCTCCGTCATCAAACCGACGCACGAGGCACCGGAAGACTACGAGCGCGACGTAGCGCACGCCGAGAAGTCGCTCGGGCAAGCGCGGTTGGCGGTTGAGGCCACGAAGAAGGCCGTGCCGCTGGAAACCGAGGTGGCGCGGGGCCCCGCGGGTTCGGTGCTGCTGGAGGCGTCGTCGGATGCCGCGCTGATCTGCGTCGGCATCGGGCGCTACGCCCGCTCGATCGTGGGTTCGACGGCGACCGAACTCGCCGAGAAGGCGCAATGCCCGGTGGCGGTCCTGCGGACCGGCTCCGACCGGCCGCCACCGGACATCAATTGGATCGTGGTCCGCATGACGGACACACCCAACAACGACGCCGTCGTGAGTTTCGCTGCGGCGGAGGCGAAACTGCGACGCGCTCCCATGCTCGTCCTCGGTGGCCGCCCCGAGGAACTCACCGAGCACGGCGACGGCGCGTTCGAACGCCGGGTGGCGGACTGGGGGCGGCAATACCCCGAGGTGCGCGTCTACCCGATCACCACGAGGCAGGGCATCGCGGGCTACCTGAGCGCCAACGACGAGCGAGTACAACTCGCCGTGATCGGCGCGGACGAGGCGCGGCAGCTGGCGCAGTTGGTCGGACCCCAAGGACACCCGCTCTTCCGCCACCCCGAATGCTCCGTGCTCGTGGTGCGCTAGAGCGCGCGGTGAAAATCAGTCCCGAGAGCCGCGGCGCCAACACGGCGCGGGGCGGGGAACGGATCTTGGTGGGCGCCGATGCGCCCGCGGCGCGCCGCGTCAGCGTGCTGATGCTGCTGTGCGTCCTGCTCTGGTTCGTGGTGCTGGTCGCCCGCGAATATCTGGGCTATGAACGCGTCGCCCCGGGCCGGTTCGGCTGGTCGATGGCGCTGCTGGGGGCGGCCGCCTTGATCGCGCGCGGCGTCTTTCTCGGCCGTCCGGTGACCACCGCACATGCGGTGTACGCCGCCGCCGCGGTGGCGGCCGGGCTCGGGGCGCATGTCGCGTCCTGGACGGTGCTGGGCAATGTCCTGATCGCCGGCAGCGGGCTCGCGCTGACGCTGCCCACCACGGTGCGGGCGCAGCCGGAGCTGCTGGGCCGGGTGTGGGGTCTGGTCGACGCCACGCGCGGAGATCCGTTGGCGCCGTTCGCGATGCATTCGAGCAAGAGCTATCACTTCAACACCGAGGGCACTGCGGCGATCGCCTACCGAACGCGGCTGGGTTTCGCCGTGGTGAGCGGCGATCCGATCGGTGATGTGACCCGATTCGATGAGCTGGCAGTTGATTTCGTCCGCATGTGCCGCGGCCGGGGCTGGCAGATCATCGTGTTGGCCGCGGGTGAACGCCACCTCGGGCTGTGGCGCAGGGACACGGTCGGCCAGCCGATGCTGTCGGTGCCGATCGGCCGCGATGTCGTCGTCGACATCCGCCACTTCACCCTGAGGGGGCGCCGCTTTCGCAACCTGCGCCAGGCTGTTCAGCGCACCCGCAACTGCGGCGTCACGACCGAGATCGTCGACGAACAGCACCTCAGTGGCACGATGCTGGCCGAGCTGACCGAGGTGTTGTACGCCGCGCACCGGGCCGCGCGCACCGACCGCGGCTTCTGCATGAACCTCGACGGCGCGCTGCAGGGCCGCTTCCCGGGCGTCTCGCTGGCCATCGCGCGGGACAGGGACGGGCGTGCGGTCGCGTTTCACCGATACCTCACCGCCGGCGGGGGTTCCGAGGTCAGCCTGGACGTGCCGTTCCGTCGCCCGGACGCGCCCAACGGCGTCGACGAGCGGCTCAGCGTCGACATGATCGCTCACGCGGAACAATCTGGGGGAGAGCGTCTTTCCCTCGCCTTTGCGGCGTTTCCGGAAATCTTCGAAGCCACGCGGCCGGGCCTGCTGCAGCGGGCCGCGCTGCGGCTGATCCACCTGTTGGACCCGCTGATCCGGCTGGAGTCGTTGTACCGGTACCTGCGCAAGTTCCACGCGCTGTCGAACCGGCGCTACGTGGTGCTGTGCGCCCATCACATTCCGGCGGCGCTGATGGTGCTGCTGTCGCTGGAGTTCGTGCCGCGGCCGCGGCGGATGCGGTCCGGTTAGCCGCGCATCACTCCGCGGCACCGAAACGGAACCGGCGGCCCGTGACGATCTCGGGGACGATCCGCACGAAATGTGACTTCTCCGAGGCCGTCCAGGGCAGTACCTGGGCGCGTTCGGCCTCCTCGATGTCCTCGTTGCTGCGCAGAGAGCGCGCCGTGCCCTTGATGATCACGCTCCACCCCTCGGCGACGTTGTGGTCGTCGACCTCGAACAGCACCCGGTTGTTGATCGCGGTGCTGACCAATTTGGTCCCCTCGGCGGTGCGGAACAGCACCGTGTGGCGCTGGACGGCGAAGTTGACCGGGAAGATCTCGGGCTGACCGCCGACGCTGGTGACCAGGCGGCCCAGCGTCACGCCCGCGATCAGATCCCAGCATTCGTTCACCGGCAGGATGGACACCCCATCGTCGATCAGTGACATCAGTCGTCCCCTTCATCGAAAAGCGCTACACACCCGATGGTATTGCGCGAGCCCGGCGCGGGCGTCGGCCGAAAGTCCCGCGGGCCGGGGACCAATGATCGTTTACCGGATCTGCAGCACATCGTTCAACCGGCGCCGCGGGGTTGCCGGCGGGAGCTGTTCCATCGGCGGCGCGATCCCCACGCGGATCAGCGCCTGTGGCTCGCCGTACCGACCCACCAGGTCGCGCACGATGTCCCGGCTTTCCTCGAGCTCGATCAGATGGGTGAGCGGGCAGGTCGCCATCCCGGCGACCGTGCATTCCAGCAGCACCGTCGACAGCACCTCGCCGCACCGCAACACGTCGGACCTGGTGTCCCCTGGCGTGCACAGCACCAGGATTTTCGCCCAATCGACCTTGACGTCGCCGCGGCGGTCCGCGTGGCTCCTGACCGGAAAGCTGCGGGCCACGTCCACCCGCCAGCTCTCCTTGTCGGAGGCCAGCGCGCTGGGCGGCATCCCCTCGGCCAACACGAACGACGAAGTCCACCAGTCGAGTTCGGCGTGATAGTACGAGTCGTCGCGGCGCAGCTCCTCGGTGAGCTGCGACGCCTGCACCAGCAGGGGGCGCACCTCATCGGCCAACACGTCGAGGCTGACCACCTTGTCGTCGAAGGTCTCCCGCAGGGCGGGTTCGAACAGCTCCCAATAGGTGGGTCTGCCCAGCGGAAGCCGGTCGGTGCGACGCTGCAGGATCGCCTCCGCGCGGCGGTGCTGGGCCTCGGTGACGTGCTCGAGCGGGCTGAACGTGACCGTGGCCAGCTGGTCGGGGTCGTCCGGGTCGGGAAGCCGCTGGACTTTCGGTTCCCAGCCCGCGGCGGTCATGGCGACGCAGAGGTGGTTCAGCACGGCGCCACAACTCAGGATCACTTCCCGGCCCGAATAGTCGGTAGCGGGTATCGCCCTGCGACGGTCGACGAACAGGCGCAGGGCACCGCCCTCGGACACCCAGCGCCAGGGCTGGCTGTTGTGCACCGAGGGGGCGCGGCAGGCGAGCAGCACCGCCTTTTCGAGCACCTCGATCTCGGGCGTCTTGCCCATGATGCGACCCCCTGTCCCTTGCCCGCGAAAGATGATGTCCCCGTTCGCGATTGGCGGCTCACACCGTGGACGCGTTCTTCTCCACGTAGGTCACCACGTCGGACAGGGTGCGCAGCGTCGCATAATCCGACTCGGGGATGTCGACGTGCAGTCGCTTGTGAATCCCGCGCAGGAAGCTCAGCCAGTCCATGGAATCCAGGTCCACCTGGTCGCGCAGCAGCACGTCGTCGGCGATGTCTTCGGGGTCGACCTCCGGGGCGATGCTCGTGAGTACCGACAGCACCACGGTACGAGTGTCTTCATTGGTCATAGCGCCTCACTTCTCTAGGAGGTCGGGCTGCTGGAGCAGCTCGTTGATGGCGGCGAGGAAGAGCGCGCCCCGGTGCCCGTCGCTGGCACGGTGGTCGGCGGCGAGCGTGGCCTGCACGGTGGTGACGACCCGGATTCCACCGTCGATGACGCAGACCCGCTCGGCGGGCTGGCCGAATCCGACGATCGCGACCTGCGGCGGGTAGATGACTCCGAAGACCGCATCGACGCCCTGATCGCCGAGGTTGGTGACGGTGATGGTCGGGTCCGACATCTCCGAACTGCGCAGCGAAAACGACCGCGCCCGCCCGACCAGGTCGGTGAGGTCGTCCATCAGCTCGTCCAGCTTCTTTTCCGGAACGTCGTGAATCGCGGGCGCGACCAGGCCGCCGCCGCGCAGCGATATCCCGACCCCGACGTGAACGCCGTTGGCGGGCTCGAACCCGTCTTCCCGCCAGAATCCGTTGAACTCAGTGAACCGCTGCGCGGCGACGCCGACGGCCTTGAGCAGCAGGACGGCCGGCAGCACTCGTTCGTCGATCGATCGCTGCGCGTTACGCGTCGTCAACCACGACAACGACTTCTCCAGCATGATTTCTTCGGCCAGGTAGTAGTGCGGGATCTCCCGCTTGGACCGGCTCATCGCCGCGGCGATCGACTTGCGCATCTGTGTCGCACGGTCGGCCGCCGTCGGCTTGGTTCCCGGCTGGGCGACGGGCTTGGACGCGGCCGGCTTGGCCGCCGCGGCGTGCTCGACGTCGTTGATGGTGACCGCCCCCTGGGGGCCGGTGCCCGTCACCGCGTCGATGTCAACGGCCAGCGACGTCGCCAACCGCCGCGCGGCGGGCGAGACCCAGCGGCGCCGCCCCGGGGCGGCCGGGGGAGTTCGGGGGGTGGATGGGGCCGTCGGCGGCGCGGTCGCCGGCTTGGCGGCCGCCTTCGGCGCCGGCGTGGCCTCGGGCCGCTTCTCCGCCGTCTCGCCGGCGGCCGTCAGGGTGGCCAAAGTCGTTCCCACCTGGACGGTTTCGCCCACGGGCACGACGAGCTCGTCGACGATGCCCTCCTGCCAGCATTCGACCTCGACCGCGGCCTTGGTGGTCTCGACGATGGCCACGACCTGGCCGCGCGTCACCTTGTCCCCGGGCTTGACCAGCCACTCGTTCAGGGTGCCTTCATCCATGTCGGAGCCGAGCGAGGGCATCTTGAATTCGATCACGGCTGTTCCCCGAACAGGCTCTGCACGGCGGCGACGATCTTGGCGGTCTGCGGCAAAGCGGCCTCTTCGAGGTGCTTGGCGTAGGGAATGGGCACCTCGGCGCTGCACACCCGCGCCACCGGCGCGTCCAGGTCGTAGAAGGCGCCCTCCATCACGCGTGCGGTGACTTCGGCGGCGAGGCTGCCGGTGCGCCAGGCCTCGTCGACCACCACCGCGCGATGCGTCTTGCGGACCGATTCCAGGACCGTGGTCTCGTCGAGGGGGCGCAGCACGCGCAGATCGATGACCTCACAGTCGATTCCGGCCAGGGACAACTCGTTGGCGGCGTCGAGCGTCTTCGGCAGGCAGCCGCCGTAGGTGATCAGCGTGACGTCGGCGCCGGTGCGGCGAACCGCCGCGTGCGAGATGTCGGTCGGGGAGAGGACGTCGACGTCGGTCGAGGTGTTGTAGAGCTGAACGTGCTCGAAGATCACCACCGGGTCGGGGTCCTCCAGCGCGGGCGCCAGCATGCCGTACGCATCCTCGACGGTGGCCGGAGCCAGCACCTTGATGCCCGGAATGTGGGCGTACCACGGCTCGAGACTGTGCGAATGCTGCGCGGCGAGCTGGCGACCGGCGCCCGTCGCCATGCGCACGACGATCGGCACGGAGAACTGCCCGCCGGACATATGACGCAGGGCCGCGGCGGTGTTGACGATCTGGTCGAGCGCCAGCAGGCTGAAGTTCACCGTCATGACTTCGACGATCGGCCGTAACCCGTTGAGGGCCGCGCCGATTCCGATTCCGACGAAGCCCAGCTCCGACAGCGGCGTGTCGCGCACGCGCTCCGGGCCGAATTCTTCCAGCAGGCCCTTGGAGGCGGCGTACGTTCCCCCATAACGCCCCACGTCTTCCCCCATCACCACGACACGCGGGTCATCACGCAGGGCGTCGCGCAGGCCGTCGTGCACGGCGGTTCGATAGCTGGTCTTCATCGCATTGCCTCTTCGGTCAGCACGTCGCGCTCGAGATCCGCCACGTCCTCCCACGTTCCGGCCTCGGCGTAGGCCACCGCGGCCTCGATCTCGGCGACGGCCGCGTCTTCGATCTCACGCACCTCGGCGTCGGAGAGCGTGCCGTCGCCCACGCACTTGTCGGTGAACGCCTGGATCGGGTCGCGCTCGCGCCATCGCTCGACTTCCGCCTTGTCCCGGTACAGTTCCGGGTCGAACATCGAGTGCGCGCGGAACCGGTAGGTGCGGAATTCGATGAAGAACGGGCCACCGGTGTCGCGAACGTGGTCGACGCCCTGCTGCGCGGCGGCATGGCATGCCTCGACGTCCATCCCGTCGACCGCCAGCGTGGGAACCCGGTACGCGGCCGCCTTGACGGTCAGGTCGGTCTGCGACTGGGCGCGGTCCAACGCGGTGCCCATCGCGTAAAGGTTGTTCTCGCAACAGAACAGCACCGGCAGGTTCCACAGCACCGCCATGTTCAGCGACTCGTGGAACGCGCCCTCGGCCACCGCGCCGTCGCCGAAGTAGCAGGCGGTGACCCGCTTCTGCTGCAGCATGGCGTCGGCCAGCGCGATGCCCACCGCGAGCGGCAGGCCGCCGGCGACGATGGCGTTGCCCCCGTAGAACCGCTTGGCCGCGTCGAACAGGTGCATGGAACCGCCGCGGCCCCGCGAGCAGCCCTCCTGCTTGCCGAACATCTCGGCCATGATCGAGGTCATCGGGATGCCACGCA
>NZ_LZJB01000156.1:0-33083 GCF_001666895.1 Mycobacterium sp. E3298 | reverse complement strand
CTCTGGTGAAAGCCCGCCGCCGAATCGCCTGTTGCACGCACTGCGATACGGGATGCAGCCACGCACCCCGCCCCGGCGGCCCTGACGGCGGCGGTGGAAACTACCGCGGCGGTGGTGGAGTTGGGGCCCCGCCCGGGGGTGGCGGCGGTGCGGGAGGTTTTCGAGGCCGTCCCGGTGGCGGCGGTGGCGGCGGCGGCCGCCCCGGTCAGCGCGGCGGCGCGGCCGGCGCGTTCGGCCGTCCCGGGGGTGCGCCCCGACGCGGCCGCAAGTCCAAGCGGGCGAAACGCGCCGAATACGAGAACATGCAGGCGCCGGTCGTCGGCGGCGTGCGGTTGCCGCACGGCAACGGCGAGACGATCCGGCTGGCCCGCGGCGCGTCGCTCTCCGACTTCGCCGACAAGATCAACGCCAACCCGGCCTCGCTGGTGCAGGCGTTGTTCAACCTCGGCGAGATGGTGACGGCCACCCAATCGGTCGGCGACGAGACGCTCGAGCTGCTGGGCAGCGAGATGAACTACGTCGTCCAGGTCGTCAGCCCGGAGGACGAGGACCGCGAGCTGCTGGAGTCGTTCGACCTGACCTACGGCGAGGACGAGGGCGGCGAGGAAGACCTGCAGACCCGGCCGCCGGTGGTGACCGTGATGGGTCACGTCGACCACGGTAAAACGCGGCTGCTGGACACGATCCGGAACGCCAGCGTGCGTGAGGCCGAGGCCGGTGGCATCACCCAGCACATCGGTGCCTACCAGGTCTCGGTCGACCTCGACGGCAACGAGCGGCTGATCACCTTCATCGACACCCCGGGACACGAGGCGTTCACCGCCATGCGTGCCCGCGGCGCGAAGGCCACCGACATCGCCATCCTGGTGGTCGCCGCCGACGACGGCGTGATGCCGCAGACGGTGGAGGCCATCAACCACGCGCAGGCGGCCGACGTGCCGATCGTGGTGGCCGTCAACAAGATCGACAAGGAGGGCGCCGACCCGGCCAAGATCCGGGCACAGCTCACTGAATACGGTTTGGTGGCCGAGGATTTCGGTGGCGACACGATGTTCGTCGACATCTCGGCGAAGGAGGGCACGAACATCGAAGCGCTCGAAGAGGCGGTGCTGCTGACCGCCGACGCGGCCCTGGACCTGCGGGCCAACCCCGACATGGAGGCCCAGGGCGTGGCGATCGAGGCGCACCTGGACCGCGGCCGCGGCCCGGTCGCGACGGTGCTGGTGCAGCGCGGCACGCTGCGCGTCGGCGACTCGGTGGTGGCCGGCGACGCGTACGGTCGGGTTCGCCGCATGGTCGACGAGCACGGCGACGACGTCGAGGAGGCGTTGCCGTCGCGGCCGGTGCAGGTCATCGGCTTCACGTCGGTCCCGGGCGCCGGTGACAACTTCCTGGTCGTCGACGAAGACCGCATCGCTCGCCAGATCGCCGACCGGCGCAGCGCCCGCAGGCGCAACGCGCTGGCGGCGCGGTCCCGCAAGCGCATCAGCCTGGAGGACCTGGACTCGGCGCTGAAGGAAACCAGCCAGCTGAACCTGATCCTCAAGGGCGACAACGCCGGTACGGTCGAGGCGCTCGAGGAGGCCCTGATGGGCATCCAGGTCGACGACGAGGTGGAACTGCGCGTCATCGACCGTGGCGTCGGTGGCATCACCGAAACCAACGTCAACCTGGCGTCGGCGTCGGACGCGGTGATCATCGGGTTCAACGTGCGCGCCGAGGGCAAGGCGACGGAGCTGGCCAACCGCGAGGGTGTGGAGATCCGCTACTACTCGGTGATCTACCAGGCGATCGACGACATCGAGAAGGCCTTGCGCGGCATGCTCAAGCCGATCTACGAGGAGCAGGAGCTGGGTCGCGCCGAGATCCGCGCGATCTTCCGGTCCTCCAAGGTCGGCATCATCGCCGGCTGCATGATCAGCTCCGGGGTGGTGCGGCGCAACGCGAAGGCCCGCTTGTTGCGGGACAACGTCGTGGTCACCGAGAACCTCACGATCAACTCGCTGCGCCGGGAGAAGGACGACGTGACCGAGGTGCGCGAGGGCTTCGAGTGCGGTATGACGCTGGGCTACTCCGACATCAAGGAAGGCGACATCATCGAGTCCTACGAGCTCGTGCAGAAGGAGCGCGCCTGACCGCCACCGCCGACGATGCAGAACGAAGTGATGAGGAGAAGGCGGTGAATTCATAATGGCCGACCCCGCCCGGGCGCGCCGACTGGCCAAACGCATCAACACGATCGTCGCATCGGCGATCGAATTCGAGATCAAGGATCCGGGGCTCGACGGGGTGACCATCGTCGACACGAAGGTCACCGCCGACCTGCACGATGCGACGGTGTTCTACACCGTGATGGGCCGCACCCTGGACGACGAGCCGGACTACGCCGCCGCGGCGGCCGCGCTGGAGCGGGCCAAGGGCGCGCTGCGCACCATGGTGGGGGCGGGCACCGGTGTGCGCTTCACGCCGACCCTGACCTTCAGCCGCGACACCACGTTGGACACCGTGCAGCGGATGGACGAGTTGCTGGCGCGCGCCCGCGCCGCGGACGCGGACCTGGCGCGCGTCCGATCGGGGGCCAAGCCGGCCGGGGATGCCGATCCTTACCGTCCCAGCGGGGCAAGCGACGAGGACACCGGTGACGGCGACCGACGCGAAGACTGAGCTGTCCCGCGCCGCGGGAGCCGGGGCACGCGTCGACGCCCGCGGCGCGGTCGAATTGCTTTCCGCCGCCGAAACCATCGCGGTGGTCGCCCACGTCCACCCCGACGCCGACACCATCGGCGCCGGGCTGGCGCTGGCCTTGGTGCTGGACAAGTGCGGCAAAAGCGTCGAGGTCGGTTTCGCCGAGCCCGCGACGCTGCCCGAGTCGCTGGCCTCGCTGCCCGGCTGTGGATTGCTGGTGGCCGCGGATGCGATGCAGCGCGACGTCGATTTGGTTGTCACCGTTGACGTTCCGAGCGTCAAGCGGCTCGGCGCGCTCAGCGAGCTGGCCGGTCCGGGCCGCGAATCGCTGGTGATCGACCACCACGCCTCCAACGAGCTGTTCGGCACCGCGAATTTCGTTGACGTGTCGGCGGATTCGACCACGATGTTGATCGCCGACATCCTCGACGCGTGGGACAAGCCGATCGACCCGGACGTCGCGCACTGCATCTATGCCGGGCTGACCACCGACACCGGTTCCTTCCGCTGGGCCACCGCCCGCGCCCTTCGGCTGGCGGCCCGGCTGGTGGAGGCGGGCGTGGACAACGCGGCGATCAGCCGGACGCTGATGGACAGCCACCCCTTCGACTGGCTGCCGCTGCTCTCCCGCGTGCTGGGCTCCGCGCACCTGCTGCCCGACGCCGCCGGTGGTCGGGGGCTGGTGTATGCGGTTGTCCGACACCAGGATTGGATCAGTTCGCGTCCCGAGGAAGTCGAGAGCATCGTCGACATCGTGCGCACCACGCAGCAGGCGGAGGTGGCCGCGGTGTTCAAGGAGGTCGACCCGCTGCAGTGGTCGGTGTCGATGCGGGCCAAGGCCGAGGTGGACCTGGCGGCGGTCGCGTCCGCGTTCGGCGGGGGCGGTCACCGGCTGGCCGCCGGCTATTCGACGAGCGGCCCGATCGAGGACGCGGTGGCTTCGCTGCGCAGTGCCCTGGGCTAGGACGCCGTTGGGCTAGAACGCCCAGCTGCCCGCGCGCTGCAGCACGAATCCGTGGTCGCCGCTGGTGGTGTCCAGGCAGGCCACCAGGTTGTCGGCGCCGACGGCGCACGTGACGTTCAGGTACGTCAGCTTCTGGCCCACTCCGAGCAACTTGCCGCCCGGGGGAAGAGCCGCGGGGTTGCCGTCGCATCCGCCGTAGGACATGCGGCTCAATTGGTAGCCCGGCCCCTTGAACTCAGCGGAACCCACCAGGCAGTCGCCCGGGTGCGGGCGCCCGCCGAGGACGGGAACGTCGTCGATCCCGGGCATGTCGCCCTTGCACTTGATGTCCTGTGACGGCTGCGGCGCAGGCGCCGGCCCGCCGTAGAAGTCGCACGCCAGCGAGTACGGGGTGGAGAAACTGATTCGGGGCGGGGTGCCCGGCCCGGAGCTGGCCACGTAGCCGTCCGCCGGGACCGGGGCGAAACCGTCCAGACTGGGAAAGCCCGCCGGTGGCAGCGCGGCCGCGCGCGGCAACGCGGGCCCCGCGAGCGCGAACGCGAGCGCCAGAGCGCCCACCAGGACCCTCACGGTGACGTCGACGACCGTACGCATCAGCTGATCGTATGGGTTGACCTCAGTTCACCCATAAACCAGCGGCGATCAAAACGGACCCGAGGGCCATGACCAGGCCTAATGCCGGCCATTTCCACATCCCGGGGCGTCGGCGAGCACCCGCGACCAGCGCCCCGACGCATGACACCAGCAGTCCCACGGCTATTCCGGCGACGATGACGACCGTCCCGGCGAAGGTGCGGTGGACGAAGTGGGTGACACCGGGGCTGTCGCAGTTATCGCTGCATATCGGCAGCATCAACCACATCGAGGACAACAATGCCAAGGCGAACGCCCCGGCACTGACCACCAGCTGCACGACGAAGAGCAGCACGGTCGCGACGGTGTCCGCGGTCGCTCGTCCGCGCCGCTGAGGCGGCGGGAATTGCGTCATCAGTTCGGCCGCTAACGGACCTGGGCCCGGCCGCGCTGCAGCACCGCCTCGCGGTTGGCGGCGATGTCGTCGCCACTGGTCCGGAACCGTTGGGCCGCCATCGCCTCCTGCCACAAGCCCGCGCTGGTCTGCGCGTCGTCGATCCGGTGATAGGACGCCAGCAGCGCCCGCACCGCGTCCTGGTTGTTGCCGACGATCGACGCCGCCACGGCGCGGGCGGTGCCCGACAGCGCCTCGTGCGGCACCACCTCGGTCACCAGCCCGGCGCGCAGCGCGTCGGCCGCCGACAGGTAGTCCCCGGTCATGCTCATGCGCCGGGCCAGGCCGACGCCCACCTTCTGCGGCAGCCGCACGCTCAGCCCCCAGGTGGGCAGCAGGCCCACGCGGGCGTGGGTGTCGGCGAACCGGGCGTTCTCCGAGGCGATCAGGATGTCGCAGTACAGGGCCAGCTCCAGTCCGCCGGTCACCGCGGCGCCGTTGATCGCACCGATGACCGGCTTGCTCAGCGGTGGCCACCGCGGGGAGATGTCCGGAAGAGCCGAGGAACCCCCCAGTTCCTTGAGGTCCAGGCCCGCGCAGAACACCGGGTCGGTGCCGGTGACGATGATGACGTCGACGTCGTCGTCGGTTTCCGCGTCGGCGAGGGCCCCGAAGAACCGATCCCGCAGCGCGGAGGACAGCGCGTTGCGGGACTGCGGCCGATTGAGGGTCAGGGTGCGCACCCGCTCGTCGGTCTCGATCAGCAGGATGTCATCGGTCATGTGTTCACCGTAGAGGGTGACTCGCGGCGCCTATCGTGGATCCCATGTGCCGGAACATCACCGAGCTGAGGGGCTTGCAGCCCGCGGCCACGCCGCAGGAAATCGCGGCGGCGGCGCGCCAGTACGTCCGCAAGGTCAGCGGCATCACCCACCCGTCGGCGATCAACGCCGAGGCGTTCGAAGCCGCCGTCGCCGAGGTGACCGAGACGACGACGCGGTTGTTGGCGGCGCTGCCCCCGCGACGGCAGCCGCCCAAGACGGTCCCGCCGCTGCGCCGGCCCGCAGTGATCGCCCGCCTCGAGAACGCGCAATGACGCAGACGACCACCACCGGAGCCGCGACGCCCGCGCTGAAGGAGTGGAGCGCGGCGGTGCACGCCCTGCTGGACGGGCGGCAGCGGGTGCTGCTGCGCAAGGGCGGCATCGGGGAGAAGCGCTTCGAGCTGGCCGCCGACGAGTTCCTGTTGTTCCCGACGGTCGCGCACAGCCACGCGGAGCGCGTCCGGCCCGAGCATCGCGACCTGCTCGAGGCGGCCGCCGCCGACAGCGCCGAGGATCGCCTGGTGATCCGGGCGGCGGCGAAAGTCGTTGCGGCGGTGCCGGTTAACCAGCCCGAGGGCCTGCCGTCGATCGAGGACCTGCACATCTGGACCGCCGAGTCGGTGCGCGCCGACCGGCTGGACTTCCGCCCGAAGCACAAGCTGGCGGTGCTGGTGGTGTCGGTGCATCCGTTGGCCGAGCCGGTGGACATCACCCGCGCACCCGACTACGGCGGCTGCAAGAGCTGGGTGGAGCTGCCCGTGCGGGCGCCGTTCGGGGCGCCCGTTCATGACGACGCGGCGCTAGCCGAGGTCGCCGCCCGCGTCCGCCGCGCCGTTGGCTGACAGGTCGAGCGGGCCGACGGGCAGCAGCAGCCGGGAGCGGCCGTAGCGCACGGTGTGGGTGGCCGGCCTGGACTGCCGGCCCGTCAGGATCGGCTCGTCGGTGCCCAGGTTGCGCGCGTAACGGGGGAACCAGCTGCCGGCGATCAGCACCCGGATGCGGGAGCCGGCGCGGAAGCGGTGGGCGACGCCGTCGAGCTCGATGCGGAGGGTTTTCTTCGAGTTCTTTGCGTTCTTGGCGGCGGCGTCCAGCCGCCGGTAGCCGTCGCTGACGTTCTTCGATCGGCCCTTGAAGTCGACCTCGCTCACCCGGACGAACAGGTCGACGTGGGGGTTGTCCGCGCCGTGCGCCAGCTCGACCACCGGGCTCCCGTAGACGCAGAGGTCGTGGGTGAGGGTGAGGCTGCTGAAGGCCAGCACGTCGTCGCGCGCGGCGAGCCGGCTGTCGTCGCGGTAGCCGCCGTTCGGCGAGAGCAACGGTCCGCCCGTGGTAGGGGTGGGGTCGGCGGGGTCGTAGCGGAAGGTCGCCGGTGCCAGACGCGTCAGGTCCGTCGGCGCGGTCTCGCCGAGGTGGCCGCCCGGCCGCAGGTACAGCGCGCGTTCGGTGGTGGCGGGCGGCCAGTCGGGCACGTTGCGCCAGCCCTGCCCGGTGACGCAGACCCGCACCCGGCTGGGCCGGTCCGCGGGCGCGCCGCCCAGGTGGGTGTCCAGCCAGTCCAGCGACTCCCGCATGCAGGTGCTCAATCCGGTGGTGAGCACCTGGGCGTGCGTCCACGGGCCCATGGTGAGCGCGACGTCGAGGCCCCGGCCGCGCAGGTGCGCGTACTGCTGCAGCGTCTGCCTGACGAAGATGTCCTGCCAGCCGCCGATCAGCAGCACGGGCACCTCGGCCCGGTCCAGCGCGGCGCCGCAGCGCAGGGCGTCCCAGAACGGGTCGCCCGGATCGGTGTGCTCCACCCACGACTCGAACCACGGCGCGCCCGCGCCGAGCAGCGCGCGAGCCGTCTCGCCGACCGGCAGCCCGAGGGCCGCCTGTGCCACCTTGCCGCGGTTCTGCAGCTGGCGCAGCGCGGACCGCGCCCGGATCGGGTCCTCCTGGTGGGCCACCATGTCGCTCCAGCCCAGGAAGTCGTTGATGGCGAACGAGCCTGTGCCCCAGACGGATTCGTTGAAATCGTGCGGCCCCACCGTGATGACGGCCGCGGCCAGCTCCGGTGGGGGATCGGTCAGTAGCGCCCACTGGGTGAACCCGAGGTAGGACAGGCCGACGGTGGCGAAGCTGCCGGTGAACCAGGGCTGCTCGCGCAGCCAGGCCACGGTGTCGGCGCCGTCGGCGGCCTCGTTGGCCATCGGCTCGAATGCCCCGCCCGACCCGAACGTGCCGCGCACGCTCTGCAACACGACGTGGTAGCCGCGGCTTGCGTACAGCGCCCCGAACAGCAGCGAGAACGGCAACGCGCGCCCGTAAGGGCCCCGGGCCAGCACGGTGCCGGCGGCCGACGCGGTGGCCGGCGCGTAGTGATCGGCCACCAGGTCGACCCCGTCGCGCATGGGCACCCGCACGCGTTCGACGGTGTAGTCCATCGTCGCGGGCCGCAGCCCCAGCAGCCGGCCGGCGGCCTTGGCGCCGACGTGCCGCAGGGTGTGCAGGGCGGGCTGGGCTGGTCGCGTGGAGGTGATACTCACGGTGCCCAGGTTAAGGCCCGCCGGTCCCTAGAACTTGTAGTAAGGCGCCAGGTCGTTGGCGCGCTGCAGATTGGTGGACATGCAGTCCACCTCGGGATTGGAGTAGACCGTCGAGTAGTACAGCGCCTGCTGCAGCACGCCGTAGCTGGTCTTGAACACGGTCATGCAGGAGTAATACCAGTAGCTGTTGTGGTACGTCGGCTTGAGCACCCAGTACTGCGCGGCGCGGTGGCCCGCGATCGTCGTCTCGACGGCGTCGGGCGGCAGCGTCTCCTCGTAGGTGCGCCAGATGATCGGCTCGACGGCCACCTGGTAGTTACCCGCGTCGAAGTGGCAGCGCAGGCCGTCTTCGTGTTCGGGCGGTGTGAATCCCAGCCCGAGCCGCTGGATCACGTCGAACGGGATGTCCTCGCACGCGTCGAAGGGGCGCGGGTCGGTGGTCGCCACGATCGGGCTCTTCATCGTGGTCTCCATCGGCGCCGCGGTCGAGCGCAGCTCGACGCGCCCACCGCCCTCGGGCCCCGGCGCGGCCCCCAGCCATCCCGCGGTGCCTGCTACGGCCGCTGCGACCAGGGCGCCCACCGCCCCGATCAGACGCACCTTGGCGAACACGACACCCCCTGACGGCTCGGCGCTCCTTTGCCGGGAGTGTACAAGTCGCGTCGGTGAGGCCACAGGGAAACAAGAACACGTTCTAATGCCGCGGGCAAGGGCCGGTCCTGGCCGGCCCGCGACCGCGGGTCATTAGGCTGGTTAATCGTGGCTGGTCAAAATGCGGGGCACGAATCGCCCAACGGGGGACAACCGACGCTGTGGGCCGTCTCCGACCTGCACACCGGGCACCTCGGCAACAAGCCCGTCACCGAATCCCTGCACCCGTCCTCGCCGGACGATTGGCTGATCGTCGCCGGCGACGTCGCCGAACGCACCGACGAGATCCGCTGGGCGCTTGACCTGCTGCGCCGCCGATTCGCGAAGGTGATCTGGGTGCCCGGCAATCACGAGCTGTGGACCACCACCCGCGACCCGGTGCAGATCTTCGGCAAGTCCCGCTATGACTACCTGGTCAACATGTGCGACGAGATGGGCGTCGTCACCCCCGAACATCCCTTCCCGGTGTGGACCGAGCGCGGCGGCCCCGCCACGATCGTGCCGATGTTCCTGCTCTACGACTACAGCTTCTTGCCCGAGGGTGCGACGAGCAAAGCGGAGGGCCTGACCATCGCGCGGGAGCGCAACGTCGTCGCCACCGACGAATTCCTGCTCTCGCCGGAGCCGTACCCGACCCGGGAGGCCTGGTGCCGGGAGCGGCTCGCCGCCACTCGGGCCCGCCTCGAGCAACTCGACTGGATGACGCCGACGGTTCTGGTGAACCATTTCCCGATGGTGCGCGAACCCTGCGACGCGCTGTTCTATCCCGAGTTCTCGCTGTGGTGCGGAACCACCAAGACCGCCGACTGGCACACGCGATACAACGCCGTCTGTTCGGTCTACGGCCACCTGCACATCCCGCGGACCACCTGGTACGACGACGTGCGCTTCGAGGAGGTGTCGGTGGGCTACCCGCGGGAATGGCGGCGCCGCAAGCCGCACAGCTGGTTGCGCCAGGTGCTGCCCGACCCGCAGTACGCGCCGGGCTACCTCAACGACTTTGGCGGCCATTTCGAGATCACCCCCGAGATGCGGCAGCAGGCCGCGCAGTTCCGGGAACGGTTGCGGCAGCGGCAGTCCCGATGACCGAGCAGTTGCTGGTCTCCTCGGTACTGCCCGACGCGCGCGAGCTGGCCTACTCCGAGCTGTATTCCGACCCGCCCGATCTGGCCCCGCTGCCCGAGGAGGAGCCGCTGATCGCCAAGTCGGTCGCCAAGCGGCGCAACGAGTTCATCACCGTCAGGCACTGCGCCCGCGTGGCGATGGGCGAACTCGGCCTGCCGCCGGTGCCGATCCTCAAGGGCGACAAGGGCGAACCGTGCTGGCCCGACGGCGTGGTGGGCAGCCTCACCCACTGCACCGGCTACCGCGGCGCGGTCGTGGGCCGCACCGAGGCGGTGCGCTCGCTGGGCATCGACGCCGAACCGCACGACGTGTTGCCCGACGGCGTGCTGAACGCGATCAGCCTGCCCGAGGAGCGCCACGAGATGGCGGCGCTGCCCGCGGGCCTGCACTGGGACCGAATCCTGTTCTGCGCCAAGGAGGCAACGTACAAGGCCTGGTTTCCATTGACCAAGCGCTGGCTGGGTTTCGAGGACGCCCACATCGTGTTCGACCTCGACCCGCCCGACGGCGGGACGACCGGGGTGTTCGTGTCCAAGATCCTGATCGACGGGCAGGCGCTCGACGGGCCACCGCTGACCGCGCTGCGGGGCCGGTGGTCGGTGGAGCGGGGACTGGTGCTGACCGCCATCGTGCTATGACGTCGAGCCCTGCCGGCCCTGGGTTGGTCATCGTCGACAAACCGGCCGGGATGACCAGTCACGACGTGGTGGGGCGCTGCCGTCGCATCTTCGCCACCCGCAGGGTGGGGCACGCCGGGACGCTGGACCCGATGGCCACCGGCGTGCTGGTGATCGGCGTGGACCGCGCCACCAAGATCCTCGGCCTGCTGACGGCCGCTTCCAAGTCGTACGCCGCCACCATCCGGCTCGGGCAGACCACGTCCACCGAGGACGCCGAAGGGGAAGTGCTGCACAGCGTTTCGGCCGCGCACCTGACGCGCGGGGAGATCGACACCGCGGTCGCCGGCCTACGCGGTGAGATCGACCAGGTGCCGTCGGCGGTGAGCGCCATCAAGGTGGACGGCCGCCGCGCCTACCGGCTGGTTCGCGAGGGCCAGGCCGTCGAACTCGCGGCCCGGCCGGTCCGCATCGACCGCTTCGAGGTGTGCGACGTTCGCTCCGATGGTCCCTTCGTCGACGTCGACGTGGAAGTCGACTGCTCGTCGGGCACCTACGTTCGCGCCCTGGCCCGCGACGTCGGCGCCGCACTCGGCGTGGGCGGACATCTGACGGCCCTGCGGCGCACCCGCGTGGGCCGCTTCACGCTGGAGCAGGCCCGTTCGCTCGAAGACCTGGCCGAGCGGCCCGCCCTGTCCTTGACCCTGGACGAGGCGTGCCTGCTGGTCTTTCCGCGGCGCGAGCTGACCGCCGAGGAGGCCGAGGCCGCGGCCAACGGGCGAGGCCTCTCGCCGGCGGGCATCGACGGCGTCTACGCCGCCTGCGACGCCGGCGGCCGGGTGATCGCGCTGCTGCGCGACGAGGGCTCGCGGACCAAGTCGGTGGTGGTGATCCGCCCGGCGACGCTGTAGCGAAGGGTCCCCATCGAGCGCCCGGTGGGGTTAAGTTGCACACTGGGGGCCTGAGCCGCTGGAAAGGGACAAAGATGTCTAACAAGGTGTACGTCGTCGGCGTCGGCATGACGAAGTTCGAGAAGCCGGGCCGCCGCGAAGGCTGGGACTACCCCGACATGGCGCGCGAGTCGGGCACCAACGCGCTCACCGACGCGGGCGTCGACTACCGCGAGGTGCAGCAGGGCTACGTCGGCTACGTCGCCGGCGATTCGACGTCCGGGCAGCGCGCCCTCTACGAACTGGGCATGACGGGAATTCCGATCGTCAACGTCAACAACAACTGCTCGACCGGCTCCACCGCGCTCTTCCTGGCGGCCCAGGCCATCCGCGGCGGGATCGTCGACTGCGCCATCGCGCTCGGCTTCGAGAAGATGCAGCCCGGTTCGCTGAGCGGCGGAGCCCAGGACCGCGAATCGCCGATGGGCAAGCACGTCAAGGCGATGGCCGAGATCGACGAGTTCGCCATGCCCGTCGCGCCCTGGATGTTCGGCGCCGCGGGCCGCGAGCACATGCGCCAATACGGCACCACCGCAGAGCATTTCGCGAAAATCGGCTACAAGAACCACAAGCACTCGGTCAATAACCCGTTCGCGCAGTTCCAGGAGTCCTACACGCTCGACGACATCCTGGCGGCGCGGATGATCTCCGACCCGCTGACCAAGTTGCAGTGCTCGCCCACCTCAGACGGTTCCGGCGCGGCGATCCTGGCCTCGGAGAGCTTCGTCGACAGCCGTGGGCTGGCGGGCCAGGCCGTGGAGATCGTCGGTCAGGCGATGACGACCGACTTCGAGTCGACCTTCGACGGAAGTGCCAAGAACCTGATCGGCTACGACATGAATGTCCAAGCGGCCCAACAGGTTTACCACCAGTCCGGGTTGGGGCCCGAGGACTTCCAGGTGATCGAGCTGCACGACTGCTTCTCGGCCAACGAATTGCTGCTATACGAGGCGCTGGGGCTGTGCGGCCCGGGTGAGGCGCCCAAGCTGATCGACAACGGCGACACCACCTACGGCGGGCGGTGGGTGGTCAACCCCTCGGGCGGCCTGATCTCGAAGGGTCACCCGCTTGGCGCCACCGGGCTGGCGCAATGCGCCGAGCTGACCTGGCAGCTGCGCGGCACCGCGGACAAGCGTCAGGTCGAGAACGTCAGCGCCGCACTGCAACACAACATCGGTCTGGGCGGCGCGGCCGTCGTGACCGCCTACCAGCGCGCCGAGCGCTGACGGGCGGCTAGCTCGAATGGCGGCGACCCGCGGCGCCCGGCTTCGCCGCGCTTGCGATCGCCGCTAGCTCGAATGGCGGCGACCCGCGGCGCCCGGCTTTGCCGCGCTTGCGATCGCCGCTAGCCGACCACCCAGATCGCCCGCGCGGCCGGGCTGCCCAGGTCGACCGTCGTCTCGGCGCCATCGCCCGAGTCGATCGCCACCGAGATCATGCCGGCGAATTCCCGACGGGTCAGGACCCGCAGCCGGGAGTCGAGGTTGATGCCGACGTCGGCGAAATAGCGCAGCATCTGCGGGTCGGCGTCGGAGATGCGGGCGACCGTTCCGGCGTCGCCGTCGTCGCACGCCCAGAGCTGACGCGCCGGCGGGGTGGGCACCTGCCCGTCCGAGGCCGGGATGGGGTCGCCGTGCGGGTCGCGCTGCGGGAACCCCAGCTTGGCGTCGATGCGGGCGACCAGCCGGTCCGACACCGCATGCTCGAGCACTTCGGCCTCGTCGTGCACCTCGTCCCAGCCGTAGCCGAGCTCGTTGACCAGGAAGGTCTCCAGCAGCCGATGCCGGCGCACCATGGCCAGCGCCGCGCGCCTGCCGGCCTCGGTCAGCGAAACCGCGCCGTATTTCTCGTGGTCGACCAGGCCCTGTTCGGCCAGTTTGCGGATCGACTCCGAGGCGGTGCTGGCCGACACCCCGATCTTCTCGGCCAGCATCTTGGTGCTGACCTTTTCCACCGACCATTCCTGCGCGTTCCAGATGGCCTTCAGATAGTCCTGGCCGACCGCGGTGAGACCGCCACGCTCTTCGTCAGCCTTCACACCGAGAGAGTTTAGGCAACCCACGCCTGATCGTGTGCTCCTCGACACCGTCGCGCATGCGGATCTCCCGGCGGGGGGCCGCGCGCCGTAGGCTTGCGGTCGTGCAGCGGTGGCGCGGCCAAGACGAGATTCCCACGGACTGGGGCAGGTGTGTGCTCACCATCGGTGTTTTCGATGGGGTGCACCGGGGCCACGCCGAGCTGATCGCGCATGCGGTGAAGGCCGGCCGCGCCCGCAACGTCCCGACGGTGCTGATGACCTTCGACCCGCACCCGATGGAAGTGGTCTACCCGGGCAGCCATCCGGCGCAGCTGACGACGCTGACGCGACGCGCCGAGCTGGTCGAGGAGATGGGCATCGACGTCTTCCTCGTGATGCCGTTCACCAGCGATTTCATGAAGCTGACCCCGGAGCGCTACGTCCACGAGCTGCTGGTGGAGCACCTGCATGTGGTGGAGGTCGTGGTGGGGGAGAACTTCACCTTCGGCAAGAAGGCGGCCGGCAACGTCGAGACGCTGCGGCGCGCGGGGGACCGGTTCGGGTTCGCGGTGGAGGCGATGTCCCTACTTTCGGAGCACCACAGCAACGAGACGGTGACGTTCTCGTCCACCTACATCCGGTCCTGCGTCGACGCCGGTGACGTGGTGGCGGCCATGGAGGCGTTGGGCCGTCCGCACCGGGTCGAGGGTGTGGTCGTCCGGGGCGAGGGGCGCGGCATGGAGCTGGGGTTCCCGACCGCCAACGTGGCGCCGCCGATGTATTCGGCGATCCCGGCCGACGGCGTGTACGCCGCCTGGTTCACCCTGCTCGGCCACGGGCCGGTGACCGGCACCGTCGTGCCGGGCGAGCGCTACCAGGCCGCGGTGTCGGTCGGCACCAACCCGACCTTCTCCGGGCGCACCCGCACCGTCGAGGCCTTCGTCCTGGACACCACCGCCGACCTCTACGGTCAGTACGTGGCGTTGGACTTCGTCGCGCGCATCCGCGGGCAGCACAAGTTCGACTCGGTGAAGGACCTCATCGACGCGATGGGCAAAGACACCGAACGGGCCCGCACCACCCTGTCGGCCCAGGACTGATCCGCGGAAGCGTCAGGAGGCGATCAGGTCGTCGATCTGGTTGATGGCCGACGACGCACCCTCCACGACGCCCATGTCCAGCACCTGTCGAAGCGCCTCGGCGGAGGAGTAGGCGCTCACGTAGGTCGCGCGGGTGCCGCCGTCGTGCTCGGCGAACGTGTACACGTTCCTCGAGACCGGCAGGTCGGGGTTCGGGTTGAAGTCCGCGTCGGCGAAGCCGTCGAGGAACGAGAAGCTCGTCGGCTCATCGACGGCCGTGATCTCCCAGTACCCGGCGTACTTCTCCCCGTCGGGGCCGGTCATGAAGTACGTCGTGCGGCTGCCGGGCGTGAGGCTGTGGTCGACGATGGTCGCCGGGTGGGACGGCGGCCCCCACACCCTCTCCAGCTGACGAGGGTCGGCGTAGACCTGCCAGATTCGGGCCGGCGGAGCGGCGAAGTCCGCGGTGATGGTCAGCGTCAGGTTCTCGGGGTCGTGCCGGACGTCGGTCACGGGCATGGTTCAGTCCTCCTGGGTTGGGTCGGATGCGATGAGGTCGTCGACGCGTGCGATGCGATCGCGCCAGAGGAGCTCCAATTCGGTGAGCATGGCGGCCACCGACCGCACGGCCGTCACGTCGCCGCTGGCCAGCTGCTCGCGACCGCTTCGTCGTTTGGTGATCAGGCCGGCCTTTTCCAGCACGACGACATGCTTTTGCACCGCCGCGAAACTCATGTCGTACTTGAGTGCCAGCGCGGAAACCGAGTGTTCCCGGGCCAGCGTTCGGCGCATGATGTCGCGCCGGGTTCGGTCGGCGAGCGCGTGGAACAGGGCGTCCACCCGGTCCTCCTGGTCTACGGTCACCCGTCCAACCTACAACCAAATGGTTGTAGATTGTCAAGAGCGCGGCGCTGGCCTGCGATTTCTGCGCACGTCACCGCCGCTGATAGACTCGCCAGCCGATACGGCGTGTGCTGCAGTCCGCGGCGGCCACGCACCAGAGTTTTCGCGGCACCGATTGATGGAGATGTTTTCGTGGCGCTGACCGCCGAGCAAAAAAAGGAAATCCTGGGCACCTACGGCCTGCACGACACCGACACCGGTTCCCCGGAGGCGCAGGTCGCGCTGCTGACCAAGCGGATCGCCGACCTGACCGAGCACCTGAAGGTGCACAAGCACGACCACCACTCGCGGCGGGGCCTGTTGCTGCTGGTCGGGCGCCGGCGCCGGCTGCTCAAGTACGTCGCCCAGATCGACGTCGAGCGGTACCGCTCGCTGGTCGAGCGCCTGGGCCTGCGCCGCTGACCCGGGTCTACTGAGCGCTACGCCCGCCCGTGTAGAGTGGGAGCGTTCTGGGCCGGTTCGGCCCGAACGAACGGTGCGGCCACGCAGATCCGCGTGTGCCGTTCCAGCGTGTCATGACGGGAGCAGCCCAGTCTGTATCGGGCGGTCTTCGGTAGTGGCAGCCGGGCTCCCCGGATCTGGGGCAGGTCGGCCGCTTCGATCGATGGCCGTAGCCGCATCCAGACTTTTTCCTCTCGTAGGAAGCTCTCGGGTTCAAGCGTGACGACGCGAAAAAGCTGAATACCCAGAGAGGCCGTACGGACACCCATGTCTGTCGCTGAAATTGAAGAAGGCGTGTTCGAGTCAACCGCCGTTATCGACAACGGGAGCTTCGGCACCCGCACCATCCGTTTCGAGACCGGCCGGCTCGCCCAGCAGGCCGCCGGCGCCGTCGTCGCCTACCTCGACGACGAGAACATGCTGTTGTCGGCGACCACCGCCAGCAAGAGCCCCAAGGAGCACTTCGACTTCTTCCCGCTGACCGTGGACGTCGAGGAGCGGATGTATGCCGCCGGCCGCATCCCCGGTTCGTTCTTCCGTCGCGAGGGCCGGCCCTCGACCGACGCGATCCTGACCTGCCGGCTCATCGACCGGCCGCTGCGCCCGTCCTTCGTCTCCGGGCTGCGCAACGAGATCCAGGTCGTGGTCACGATCCTGAGCCTGGACCCCAACGACCTCTACGACGTCGTGGCGATCAACGCCGCGTCGGCGTCCACCCAGCTGGCCGGGCTGCCGTTCTCCGGCCCCGTCGGGGGCGTGCGGGTGGCGCTCATCGACGGCACCTGGGTCGCCTTCCCGACCGTCGAGCAGCTCGAGCGGGCCGTGTTCGACATGGTGGTCGCCGGCCGCATCGTCGGCGACGGTGACGCTAAAGACGTGGCGATCATGATGGTCGAGGCGGAGGCCACCGAGAAGGTCATCGAGCTCGTCGAGGGCGGCGCGCAGGCGCCGACCGAGACCGTGGTGGCCGAAGGCCTGGAGGCGGCCAAGCCGTTCATCGCGGCGCTGTGCACCGCGCAAGAGGAGCTGGCCCAAGCGGCCGCCAAGCCCACCGGCGAGTACCCCGTGTTCCCCGACTACGGCGACGACGTCTACTACTCGGTGGCCTCGGTGGCCACCGACGAGCTGGCCAAGGCGCTGACCATCGGCGGCAGGGCCGAGCGCGATCAGCGCACCGACGAGATCAAGGCCGAGGTGCAGCAGCGCCTCGCCGAGACCTATGAGGGCCGGGAGAAGGAGGTCAGCGCGGCGTTCCGCTCGCTGACCAAGAAGCTGGTCCGCCAGCGCATCCTGACCGACCACTTCCGCATCGACGGCCGCGGCATCACCGACATCCGCGCGCTGTCGGCCGAGGTCGCCGTGGTGCCGCGGGCGCACGGCAGCGCGCTGTTCGAGCGCGGCGAGACGCAGATCCTGGGCGTGACCACGCTGGACATGGTGAAGATGGCCCAGCAGATCGACTCGCTGGGGCCGGAGACCTCGAAGCGCTACATGCACCACTACAACTTCCCGCCGTTCTCCACCGGTGAGACCGGCCGTGTCGGTTCGCCCAAGCGGCGCGAGATCGGGCACGGCGCCCTGGCCGAGCGGGCCCTGATCCCGGTGCTACCGAGCGTCGAGGAATTCCCGTACGCCATCCGGCAGGTGTCCGAAGCGCTGGGGTCCAACGGCTCGACGTCGATGGGATCCGTGTGCGCCTCCACACTGGCGTTGCTCAACGCCGGCGTGCCGCTCAAGGCGCCGGTCGCCGGCATCGCCATGGGCCTGGTCTCCGACGACGTCGAGGTGGACGGCAAGACCGAGCGCCGCTTCGTCACCCTGACCGACATCCTGGGCGCCGAGGACGCGTTCGGCGACATGGACTTCAAGTGCGCCGGCACCAAGGACTACGTCACCGCGCTGCAGCTGGACACCAAGCTCGACGGCATCCCGTCGCAGGTGCTCGCGGGCGCTCTGGCGCAGGCCAAGGACGCGCGCCTGACGATTCTCGAGGTGATGGCCGAGGCGATCGACGGGCCCGACGAGATGAGCCCCTACGCGCCGCGGGTCACCACGATCAAGGTCCCGGTGGACAAGATCGGTGAGGTGATCGGGCCCAAGGGCAAGGTCATCAACGCCATCACCGAGGAGACCGGCGCGCAGATCTCCATCGAGGACGACGGCACCGTGTTCGTGGGCGCCACCGACGGGCCCTCGGCGCAGGCCGCGATCGACCGGATCAACGCGATCGCCAACCCGCAGCTGCCGACCGTCGGCGAGCGGTTCCTCGGAACCGTCGTCAAGACAACCGATTTCGGTGCCTTCGTGTCGCTGCTTCCCGGGCGCGACGGGCTGGTGCACATCTCCAAGCTCGGCAAGGGCAAGCGCATCGCGAAGGTCGAGGACGTCGTGAACGTCGGAGACAAGTTGCGGGTCGAGATCGCCGACATCGACAAGCGCGGCAAGATCTCTCTGGTCCTGGTGGAGGAAGACAGCTCGGCCCCGGCCGACGCCCCGGCGGCCGCACCTGCCGATGCCGCGACCGCGAGCAGCTGACCGCGCCGCGGCCCTGCGCCGCGGCAAGCACACCTTGGAGGTCGAACCCTCGACCGCGCTGCGCCGCAGCACGCTTCCGGGTGGTCTGCGCGTCGTCACCGAGTACCTCCCGGCGGTGCGTTCGGCCTCCGTCGGGGTCTGGGTCGGCGTGGGATCGCGGGACGAGGGTGCCACCGTGGCGGGAGCGGCGCACTTCCTCGAGCACCTGCTGTTCAAATCGACGCCGACCCGCAGCGCCGTGGACATCGCGCAGGCGATGGACGCCGTCGGCGGGGAGCTGAACGCGTTCACCGCCAAGGAGCACACCTGCTACTACGCGCACGTGCTGGACAGCGACCTGGAACTGGCGGTCGACCTGGTCGCCGACGTGGTGCTCAACGGTCGCTGCGCCGCCGAGGACGTCGAGCTGGAACGTGACGTGGTGCTCGAGGAGATCGCCATGCGCGACGACGACCCCGAGGACGCGCTGGGCGACATGTTCCTGGGCGCGATGTTCGGTGACCATCCGGTGGGCCGGCCGGTTATCGGCACCGCGCGCTCCGTGTCGTCGATGACCCGGGCCCAGCTGCACTCCTTTCACGTCCGGCGCTACACGCCGGAGCGCATGGTGGTCGCGGTGGCCGGCAACGTCGACCACGACGAGGTGGTCGCGCTGGTGCGCGAGCACTTCGGGCCGCACCTGGTCCGCGGGCGCCGGCCGATAGCCCCGCGCAAGGGCGCCGGGCGGGTGACCGGACGGCCCGGCCTGATGCTGGGCAACCGGGACGCCGAGCAGACGCACGTGTCGCTGGGCGTGCGCACCCCCGGGCGTGGCTGGCGGCACCGCTGGGCGCTGTCCGTGCTGCACAGCGCGCTGGGCGGCGGCCTGAGTTCCCGCCTGTTCCAAGAGGTTCGGGAGTTGCGGGGGCTGGCCTATTCGGTCTATTCCACGGTCGACATCTTCGCCGACAGCGGCGCGCTTTCCGTCTACGCCGCCTGCCAGCCCGAGCGGTTCGCCGAGGTGATGCAGGTGACCAACGAGGTTCTCGAGTCGGTGGCCCGCGACGGCATCACCGAAGCGGAGTGCCGCATCGCCAAGGGGTCGCTGCGGGGCGGGCTCGTCCTCGGTCTGGAGGATTCCAGTTCCCGGATGAGCCGGCTGGGCCGCAACGAACTGAACTACGGCGAGCACCGCAGCATCGAGCACACCCTGCGGCAGATCGACCAAGTGACCGTCGAGGAGGTCAACGCGGTGGCCCACCGGCTGCTGAGCCAGCCGTACGGCGCCGCGGTCCTGGGCCCGTATGCCTCCAAACGGTCACTGCCCCAACAACTTCGGGCGATGGTATCTTAACCCGCATGTTCGCCTCCTTACTCGCGCCGTGCCGGCGCTCGCCGTCAGCGAATTAGCCCCGTGGTACTGGGCTTTTGGGACATCATGGTGCCCATCGTGGGCGCGCCGATGGCCGGCGGACCGGGCACGCCCGAGCTGGCCGCGGCGGTGTCCAACGCGGGCGGGCTCGGGTTCGTCCCCGGTGGTCACCGCAGCGCGGACCGGTTCGCCGAGGACATCGCCGCCGCGCGCGCGGCGACCACCGGCCCGCTGGGCGTCAACCTGTTCGTGCCCCAACCAAGCGTCGCCGACTGGATGGCGCTGGACTACTATGCCGAAGAACTCGAGGAGATCGCCGACTACTACCAAGTCGAGGTCGGCCACCCGCACTACGGCGACGACGACGACTGGGAGCGCAAGCTCGAGGTGGTGGCCGACGTGCGGCCCGAGCTGGTGTCCTTCACCTTCGGGGTGCCGCCGCCCGACGTCATCCGGCGGCTCGGGGCGCTCGGCCTGCTGGTGATGGTCACGGTGACCTCGCCGTACGAGGCCGGCGTGGCCGTCGCCGCCGGTGCGGACAGCCTGATCGTCCAGGGCCCGGACGCGGGCGGGCACCGGGGCACCTTCGCGCCCGACATGGAGCCCGGCAACGAATCGCTGCACCACCTGATCGACCGCATCCGCCACGCCCATGACGTCCCGATCATCGCGGCGGGCGGCCTGGGCAACGCCCGGGACGTCGCCGCGGTGCTGCACCGCGGCGCGGTGGCCGTGCAGGTGGGCACCGCGCTGCTGCTCAGCGACGAGGCGGGCACCAGCACCGCGCACCGCACCGCTCTGAAAAACCCGGTTTTCGGCACGACGGTGGTCACCCGCGCCTTCTCGGGCCGCTACGCGCGGGGCCTGGAGAACAACTTCACCCGCCTGCTCGACAACGTGGCGCCGCTGGGCTACCCGGAGGTGAACCAGATGACCTCCCCGATCCGGGAGGCCGCGGCCGCCATGGAGGACCCGAACGGTATACCGCTGTGGGCCGGAACGTCGTTCAAGGAGGCCCAGCCCGGGCCGGCGGCCGACATCATCGCCAGCCTGGTGGAGTCCGACTAGGCCAGCAGGCTCGCCGGATCGGTGAACGGCAGACCGAGGTCGGCGGCCACCCGCTCGGACAACAGCGCCCCGCCGTGCGTCGAAAGGCCTTTGCCCAGAGCGGGATCCGACCGGCAAGCCGCCTGCCAGCCGCGGTCGGCCAGCGCCAGCACGTACGGCATCGTCGCGTTGGTCAGCGCCACGGTTGACGTCTTGGGTACCGCGCTGGGCATGTTCGCCACGCAGTAGAACTGGGTTTCGTGCACGGCGAACGTCGGGTCATCGTGGGTGGTCGGCCGGGAATCGGCGAAGCAGCCGCCCTGATCGATCGAGATGTCGACCAGCACGGCACCCGGTTTCATCTGCGCCACAAGTGAATTCGAGATCAGCTTGGGCGCCTTGCCGCCGGGTAGCAGGACCGCCCCGATCAACAGGTCCGCGCGCGTGACGGTGCCCTCCAGCTCGTAGGCGGACGAGTAGCGCGTGCGGACCTGTCCGCCGAACTCCGCGTCCAGGAGCCGGAGCTTGCCGATGTTGACGTCGAGCACCGTCACGCTCGCGCCCATGCCGTTGGCGACCCGGGCGGCGTTGTAGCCGGCCGTACCGGCGCCGATCACCACCACGTCCGCGGGTTTGACGCCCGGGACCCCGCCCATCAGCACCCCGCGCCCGCCGTGGGAGCGCATCAGATGGTAGGCGCCGGCCTGCGCCGAGAGTCGGCCGGCGACCTCACTCATCGGAGCCAGCAACGGGAGGGCGCCATCGGACGTCTGCACGGTCTCATAGGCGATCGATGTTGTGCCGGAAGACAATAGCGCCTCGGTGCAGTCGCGGGAGGCGGCCAGGTGCAGGTAGGTGAACAGCACCTGCCGCGCGCGCAGCAGCCCGTATTCGGACGCGATCGGTTCCTTCACCTTGAGCAGCAGATCGGCTTCGGCCCACACCTGTTCGGCAGAGCCGGCCAACTGGGCGCCCGCGGCCTTGAACTCCTCGTCGGGGATCGACGATCCCTCCCCGGCGCCCGCCTGGACGAGCACCTCGTGGCCGCGGCGGCTCAGTTCGGCGACGCCGGCGGGCGTGATCGCCACCCGGAATTCGTTGGCCTTGGTCTCGGTCGGTACGCCGACTCGCATGAATTACCCCTTGCTTTGGTTCGCCCTCAAGTGTGGAGAAAGTTCGGATGCGCCGCAATCGACGTGGAGCGGTCCGCACCGTGGCTATGATCGGCGCATGACTGACCCCTGCGTGACGGAAACCGTGCAGGTCAACGCCCGCCCGGACGTCGTGTACCGGCTCATCACCGACCTGCCCACCCTGGCCTCGTTCGCCGAGGAAGCCGAGGCGATGGAATGGCGCAAGGGGAACGCGGCGCGCCCCGGGGCGGTGTTCACCGGGCACAACGCGAGCGCCAAACGGCGCTGGAGCACCAAGTGCACGGTCACCGACGCGGAACCGGGCCGGCTGTTCGCGTTCGACGTGCGGCACTCCATGCTGCCGATCGCGCGCTGGCAGTACGACATCGAGGCGGCCGACGGTGGTTGCCGGGTCACCGAGAGCACCTGGGACCGCAGACCCGGCTGGTTCCGCACGATCGCGGGAAAGGCCACCGGTGTTCCAGATCGCGTGGCCGCCAACGCCGAACACATCCGGCTCACCCTGCAGCGCCTCAAGCAGCGCGCCGAGTCGGAGTAGCCGTGACCCCGCGACGCGAGCCCTCCGTAGCCGTCGTCGGAGCGGGTATGTCGGGGCTGTGCGTCGCAATCGCGTTGCTGCGCAGCGGCATAACCGATGTCACGATCTACGAGAAGGCCGACGAGGTCGGTGGCACCTGGCGGGAGAACACCTACCCCGGCCTGGTCTGCGACATCCCGTCGCGGGTCTACCAGTACACGTTCGCCCAGAACCCGAACTGGTCGCACCTGTTCTCGCCCGGCGGCGAGATCCAGGCCTACCTCCGCGATGTCGCCGACCGGTTCGGACTGCGCGATCGCATCCGGTTCGGCACCGAAATCTCCCACGCCCGCTTCGAGGACGGGCGGTGGCGGTTGCGCGCGGCCGCCGGCGAGGAGTCGACCGTCGACTTCTTGATCTGCGCCACCGGTGTACTGCATCACCCGCGCCTGCCGTCGATACCCGGCCTGGACGACTTCGGCGGGCGCGCCTTTCACTCCGCGCGCTGGGATCACGCCGTCGACGTGCGCGGCCGCCGGATCGCGATCGTGGGCAACGGCTCGACTGGGGTTCAGCTGGTCTGCGGCCTGGCCGGTGTCGCGGACCGCGTCATGCTCTTCCAGCGCACCGCGCAGTGGGTGCTTCGCCTGCCCAACCCCCGCTACAGCCGGCTCACCAGCATCACCCACAACCGGTTCGGCTGGCTAGACCGGCTGGCCTACCGGTGCTACAGCTTCGGCTACGACACCTTCGCCGCCGGGCTCACCAAGCCGGGACTGCGCCGAAAGATCATGGGGGCGCTGTGCCGCGCCAGCCTGCGCGAGGTCCGCGACCCCGAGCTGCGCAGGGCCCTGACCCCGGACTACACGCCGATGTGCAAACGGCTGGTCATGTCCAACGGCTTCTACCGCGCGATGCAGCGCGACGACGTCGAACTGGTCACCTCCTCGATCGACCACGTGGAACGGCGCGGCATCGTGACCGAAGACGGTGTCCTGCACGAGGCGGACGTCATCGTGCTGGCCACCGGGTTCGACACCCACGCGTTCTTCCGGCCGATGCAGGTGACCGGCCGCGACGGTATCGCCGTCGACGACGTGTGGCGCGACGGTCCGCGGGCCTACCGGACGGTGGCGCTGCCGGGCTTCCCCAACTTCTTCATGATGCTCGGGCCGCACAGCCCGGTCGGCAACCTCGCGCTGACCACCGTCGCCGAATCGCAGGCCGACCACATACTGCGGTGGATTCAGCGTTGGCGCCGTGGCGAATTCGACACGGTGGAGCCCACCTGGCCGGCGACCGAGAGCTTCAACGCCAGGCTGCGTGCCGCGATGCCGGACACGGTGTGGACCACCGGTTGCGACAGCTGGTATCTCAACAAGGACGGGGTGCCCGAGGTGTGGCCCTTCACGCCCGGGGAGCATCGCGCCATGCTGGCCAGCACCGATCTCGGCGAGTACGACTTGCGACGACACGTCACCGCCGGCTGAGCCGATAGCCTAGATGGGCGACCTTGACCCCGGGCAGCGGCTCCCAGTCCAGGGTGCGTCCGTCGGCGTGAAAGCCGTTGCTTTCGTAGAACTTTCGCCCCTGCGTGTTGCGCTCGGCGCACCACAGGACGAGGTCGCCCGAGCGGCTTTCGCGCAGCGCCGTGGCGAGCAAGCGGGTGCCGACACCGTGGCCCTGGGATTCCGCCGCGATGTACAGGGAGTCCAGTTCCACCTGTTCGGGGTTCGCGGGATCGGGGCCGAAGATGGTCATACCGATTGTCGCCGAACCGGATTCGGCGACCCACATGCTCCAGTTGCGGCGTTGCAGGATGCGCGGATAGGCGAGGATGGCCCAGCGCCGGGGCGATCCGAGCACGTCGAGCGTGGAGTCGGGCAGTATGCCGGCCCAGGATTGCCGCCAGACCGGATAGTGCATCTCGGCGACCGGGGCGAAGTCACTCGGTCCGGCTTGGCGGATCGTGACGCCGCCGGTGGTCACGGCCTGGACTGCTCCAGGTAGGCCGCCAGCGCATTGGTCAGGCCGCGGCGCGCCATGTCCAGGTCGGCGTACGAGCCGAGCTGGCGCTCGGAGACCAGCCCGCGCATCGCGCCGGGGATCAGGGCGGCGACCTCGCGCACCCGATCCGGGTCGACGTCCAGGCCGGCGAACGCGTTCTGGCAGGTTTCCAGCCAGCTCTTGCCCCAGGAGAACAGCTCGGCGGCGGTGCGCGGGAACAACCGCTCGAGCTCGCCGGGGTCACGGGGGAGGGCCGCCCGCAGGTTCTCGATCGCGCGCGAGTCCGCCGACGCCAGCCCGTTGTACAGGGTGTCGATGATGGCGCCGACCCGCTCGCGCAGGGGCGCGTCGGTTGAAATCGGCGTCGACAGAGTCGAGAAGGTCGCGGCGCGCCGCTCGGCGGTGCGGTGCAGCACCGCGGCCCAGAACCCGTCCGTGTCGCCGAACTGGTATTGCACGGCACCCCAGGTGGCGCCGATCTCCTTGGCGATCCGATTGGCCGACACCGAGCCCGGGTCACCGGAGGCCAACGACTTCAGCGCGGCCTCGAGCATGCTCTCGCGCGTGGCGTTGCCCCGCCGGTTCGGGCGCCGGTTCGCGGTTCCCGCCCCGCTGACCTGCCGAGTCATTTGCAGAGCCTATCGCGCACAACGGCCGAATTTTCATAGAGGGTACTTTGATTTGTCTGCGGCCCGGCCTATCATTCGTTTCAAGGAGGGATCCCGCATGGCTAAGCCGCCGTTGTCGATGGAACCAACCGGCTGGTTCCAGGTCGCCTGGTCCGACGAGATCGGTGTCGGCGACGTGCACAAGATGAAGTACTTCGGCCAGGAAATGGTCGCCTGGCGGGCCGAGTCCGGGCAGCTCACCGTGATGAACGCCTACTGCGAACACCTCGGCGCGCATTTGGGGTACGGCGGCACGGTCGTCGGCGAGATCTTGCAGTGCCCGTTCCACGGGTGGCAGTGGAGCCGGGAGGGCCGCAACGTCTGCATCCCCTACCAGGATCGGCCCAACCGCGGCAGGCGCATCCGCACCTATCCCGTGGTGGAACGTAACTCGTCGGTCTACATCTGGCACGACGTCGAGCGCCGCGAGCCGTACTTCGACGCCCCCGACGTGTTCGGCGCGTTCCACGACGACAGCAGCGCCGACGACTACTACCCCCAGCAGCGGTTGTACCGGCCGGGCCTGGAGCTGCACCCGCAGTATGTGCTGGAAAACGGCGTCGACTTCGCGCATTTCAAGTTCGTGCACAACACGCCCATCGTGCCGGTGTTCACCCGCCACGACTTCGACGAGCCGGTCTCCTTCGTCGACTTCACCATCACGTTCGAGGGTGACGACGGGCAGAAGATCGAGGACGTCAACAGCGGTGTCGAGGCCATCAACGGCGGCCTGGGCATCGCGGTCACCAAGAGCTGGGGGATGATCGACAACCGCACCATCTCCGCCGTCACCCCGGTCGACGAGTGCACCTCCGACGTCCGGTTCATGGTCTACATCGGCCGCACCCCCGGCAAGGACCCGGAACGGGCCGAGCGCAAGGCGGCCGAGTTCGGCCGCGAGGTGATCCGGCAGTTCGAGCAGGACATCGAGATCTGGCGGCACCAGCGCTACTCCGACCCGCCTGCGCTGGCCACCGACGAGTACGAGGGCTTCACCGCAATCCGCGCGTGGGCCAAGCAGTTCTATCCCGAGGCATTCGCACTACAGGAAGGCTCCACGCAATGAGTAGCTCACCGATTCGCGTCTTCCAGGTGGGAAGCGGAAACGTCGGTTCGGAGATGATCAAGCGGATCGCCACCTATCCCGGCCTCGAACTCGTTGGCGTGCATTGCTATTCGCCGGAGAAGGTCGGCAAGGACACGGGCGAGTTCGCCGGCGCGGCGCCCAACGGGGTGAAGTTCACCGGCTCCATCGACGAGATCATCGCCGCCAAGCCGGACGTGCTGACGTTCCACGGCGTGTTCCCCGACGAGGACCTGTACGTGAAAGTGCTCGAGGCGGGCATCGACATCGTCACCACCGCCGACTGGATCACCGGCTGGCACCGCGACAAGAACCACCCGCACCCGTCGGGCAAGCCGGTGAGCCAACTGCTGGCCGAGGCCTGCGAAAAGGGCGGGGCGACGTTCTACGGGACGGGAATGAACCCGGGCCTCAACCAGATACTCGGCGTGGTGTGTTCGGCCGACGTCGCCGATATCGAGAACGTCACCACGATCGAATCCGTCGACGTGTCATGCCACCACTCCAAGGACACCTGGATCGAGGTGGGCTACGGCCAGCCGGTCGACGATCCGGAGATCCCGTCGAAGCTGGAGAAGTACACCCGGGTCTTCGCAGACAGCGTGCTGATGATGGCCGACTGCTTCGACCTGCCGCTGGACGAGGTGAAGTTCAGCTACGAGCTGGGCGCCTGCACCAAGGACGTGGACCTGGGCTGGTACACGCTGCCCAAGGGCTCGCTGGGCGGCAACTACATCAAGTACCAGGGCATGGTGGACGGGGTGCCCCGGGTGGAGACGCACCTCGAGTGGCAGATGACGCCGCACACCGATCCGAGCTGGAACATCAAGGGCTGTTACATCACTCAGATCCAGGGCGACCCGTGCATCTACAACAAGCACATGATCTTCCCCAAGCCCGGCGTGGAACTTTCGAACCCGGACAACTTTGCCTCCATCGGCATGACCGTCACCGGCATGCCCGCGCTGGCGGCCATCAAATCGGTCTTGGCGGCCCCGCCGGGGCTCATCACCAGCGCCGACCTGCCGCTGCGCGGGTTCGCGGGGCGGTTCAAGAGGTGAGCGCGCGGGGGTCAAGGGTCTTCGGCGCGTTCGGGGTGGTGGTAGTCGTTCGTGCGCTGCCCGCGGTCTTGCTCCGGCGGCGGTAGCCACTCGGTCCGGCCGTCGGGCAGCTTCCTTGTCCGCCAACCCTTTTCGATCAGCCTGTGATGCGGCGTGCAGGCGAAGGTGAGTGTGTCGGCGTCGGTCAGCCCGCCTGCGGCCCACTCGTCGAGATGGTGCACCTCGCACCGATAACCCGGCGCGTCGCAGCCGGGATGCGTACAGCCGCGGTCCTTCGCGTACAGGACGATGCGCTGATCCGGCGTGGCGATTCGCCGCGACCGGCCGAGATACAGCGGGCGGCGCGAGTGTTCGTCGAACACGGCCAGATAGTGGTAGGCGTGGCGCGCCATCCGGATCACGTCGCGCATCGGCAGCACTGTTCCACCGCCCGTCACCGCGCGCCCGGTGCCGGACGTCAGCTCCTGCAGCGTGGTGGAGACGATGACCGCGACAGGTAAACCGTTGTGCGCGCCCAGTTGCGGGTTGCCCAGCTGACCGCGTACCAGGGCGTTGATCGCGTCGTGCTGACGCTGCGCGTGGCTGCGCGTGTCGCCGCTCGCGGACTCGTCGTTGGGTTCTCCGTCGAGACAAGGCTTTTCGTCGTCTGGATTGCACATGCCGGGGGCGGCGAAGCGCGCGAGCCAGGCGTCGAGGTTGGCCCGCAATTCCGGGGAGGCGACCAGCTTCCCGATGCTCATCCCGTCGGACCGCTGCCCGGCCCAGGTGAAGCCGCGCTGCCGGGCGCGGTCGATGTCGGAGAACTTCCCGTCGGGATTTATCCGCAGCGCGCACCGGTGCGCGACCTTTTCCAGCTGGTCGGGCCGCAACTGCACCGCCTGGCGGGCCAGGAATCGCTCGGCGGCGTCGACCGTCACGGCGGGAACGGCGTCGGGCAGGTCGCGAAAGAAGGTCTGGATCACGCGCAGGTGCTGCGCGTCGAGCGCTCCGCCGCGCCACGCCTCGGCGGTGGCGGCCAGCTCCGGTGGCAACTGCTGGCCGGTGAGGGTCAGGCGCGGCGAGAGCTGCCTGGCGTCTCGAATCCGCCGGCATGCCTCGCTGTAGCTGATCCGCAGCCAGTCGCCGATGACCTTGTGGACCGGCCCACCCAGGTCCCCGGCATCCTCTTGCGCCAGGCCCGCGATCAGGTCGTGACTCGTCGCAACCTGCTGGCGGCGCGCGGTCTCCATCCGCTCCAGCACCCGCAGCCGGACGGCGGGGCTCAGCGCCCGCAAGTTGAGCGCGCGCACCGACGCGCCGGCCGCGTCCAGCGCGTCGAGCGCCGCGGCCACCTCCTGCGGCACGTCGATCGAACCCATGTTCGAACAATAGGGCGCCCAATCCGGCCCGCGCCACCACGAACGCGCCGGTTGTGGATAAACACCCGACTGTGGATGAATCGGCCCGGTCTAGGGTGAAGCTCATGCGGGTAGGCGTCTTGGGGGCTAAGGGCAAGGTCGGGTCGGCGATGGTGCGGGGAGTGCAGGCCGCCGAGGATCTCACCCTGTCCGCGGAGGTCGACGCCGGAGATCCGCTCAGCACGTTCACCGACTCCGGCACCGAGGTCGTCCTCGACTTCACCCACCCCGACGTGGTGATGGGCAATCTGGAGTTCCTGATCGCCAACGGAATTCACGCCGTCGTCGGCACCACCGGATTCACCGCCGAGCGGCTGGAGCAGGTCGAAAGCTGGCTGGCCAAGAGTCCGAACACGAGCGTCCTCATCGCGCCCAACTTCGCGATCGGCGCCGTGCTGTCAATGCATTTCGCCAAGCAGGCGGCGCGCTTCTTCGATTCGGTGGAGGTGATCGAGCTGCACCACCCGCACAAGGCCGATGCCCCGTCGGGCACCGCCGCCCGCACCGCGAAGCTGATCGCCGAAGCGCGAAAAGGACTGCCGCCCAACCCCGATGCCACCAGCACCGGCCTGCCCGGCGCCCGCGGAGCCGACGTCGACGGCATCCCGGTGCACTCGGTGCGGCTGGCCGGATTGGTCGCCCACCAGGAGATCCTGTTCGGCACCGAGGGGGAGACGCTCACCATCCGCCACGACAGCCTGGACCGCACCTCGTTCGTGCCGGGCGTGCTGTTGGCCGTCCGCCGCGTCAGGGAACACCCGGGCCTCACCGTGGGGCTCGAGCCCCTGCTCGACCTGCGGTGAGCCCGCCGTGAACGCCGCCCTGCGCACCCAGTTGCTCATCGCGTTCCTGTGCGTCGCGATGCTGGTGTACTTCGTGATGCTGGGGCGAATGGCCGTCGCAATGATCGCCTCGGGCCGGGCCGCCGCCGTGGGGCTGGGCCTGGCGGTGTTGATCATGCCCCTGATCGGGCTGTGGGCCATGGTGGCGACGCTGCGGTTCGGGTTCGCCCACCAGAAGCTGGCCAATCTCATTGCGGCCGACGGCATGGAGCTCGACACCAGCGCGCTGCCACGGCGGGCGTCGGGCCGCATCGAGCGTGACGCCGCCGACGCCCTGTTCGCCTCCGTACGCACGGAGGTCGAAGACCACCCCGACGACTGGCGGCGCTGGTACCGGCTGGCCCGCGCCTACGACTACGCGGGGGACCGCCGCCGCGCGCGGGAAGCCATGAAGACGGCGCTCGAACTGCAGGGCCGCCAGTGAGTAAGCCAGTGAGCAAGACGCTGCTGATCGTTCACCACACACCGTCCCCGCACTGCCACGAGATGTTCGAGGCCGTGGTCTCAGGGGCCACCGACCCCGAGATCGAGGGCGTCGAGGTCGTGCGGCGACCGGCGCTGACCGTGTCGCCCGCCGAGATGCTGGCGGCCGACGGATATGTGCTGGGCAGCCCCGCCAACCTGGGCTACATGAGCGGTGCGCTCAAGCACGCGTTCGACTGCGCCTACTATCAGCTGCTCGACTCGACGCGCGGGCGCCCGTTCGGCCTGTACCTGCACGGCAACGAGGGCACCGAAGGCGCCGAGCGCGGCGTCATGTCGATCACCACCGGGCTGGGCTGGGCCAAAGCCGCAGAGACCGTGGTGGTTTCGGGCAAGCCGGACAAGGGCGACCTGCAGGCCTGCTGGGAACTCGGCGCGACGGTGGCCGCCCAGCTGATGGAATGAGCCGTCTAGGTGTGGGTCGGGTTGAACGCGTCGGCCGGTTGGGCCAGGGCCAGCGCCGAGCTGGTGCCGATCGGCCCGTGCCGGTCGAAGAGGGTGGCGGCGCCGGTGGCCACCCCTGCTGCGCCGTAATGGCTTTGCGCCGCCAGCCCCAGGAATTCACCGTCGGGCAGACGGCTGGCGGTGACGGTGTAGTCGGCGTTGATGTAGCGCAAGCCGCCTGTGCCCCAATGGGTCAGCGAACTCGTGATGTCACCGACGAAGGCCAGTCGGGTGAAGGGGGTCAGGGGATAGCACTGCACCATCGGGCGAAAGATCCTGGTCCACGCGAACTTCTGGGAGTGGGACTGTTCCCACTCGCCGGCCGCGATGCCCGGACTGCCCGCGGCGGTGGCCCCGTAGCCCCAGATAAGAAACGGCATGTCGGCCGGGAAATCTCCGGAATCGGCCGGAAGCGGCGGCATGGCCAGGGGAGCCGACCACACCGCGCCGTCGGGATGTTCGCCTCGGCGCAGGAACAGCGCGCTGGCCCTCGCGACGGTATTGCCGTTCTGCACCAGCGCGCCGTCGACGAGCTTGATCCGCCGGCCTTCCCGCTGCACCGAGGTCCGGATCTGCACCGGCTCGAGCAACGCCGGGCGGAGCAGGTCGACCGTGAGACGGGCCGGCTGGAAGTCGGCCTCGATACCGGATTGCTCTATGCCCCAACCCAACAGACCACCGACGTTCTGGCCACCCATCGCGGCGCCCCACGGTCCCCGGGTCAGCGGGCCCGGCACGTAGGAGTCGCCGTCGACAGTGAAGAACGCCTCGGGCATGATGGCGGAATCGTCGACCGTCACGGCCATCACGATAGGACACCGGATAGTAAGGACCGGGAATGCCTCCAGTGATCGAAATCCCGCGCGCCCACAACCCGTTTCCGACGACAGGCGTGACCCGCGACGCCGACGGCGTCCCACACTACGACGATCTGCCCGCCAGCCTGGTGGACATGCTCGCCGAACAGGTCGAGCAGCGCCCGGACAGTGAGGCGGTGGTTGAGCTTGGCGCCGGCCGATTGACCTACCGCCAGTTGTGGGACCGCGCGGCCCGGGTCGCCGGGGGGCTGCGCGGGGGCGGGCTGCGGGCCGGTGATCGCGTCGCGGTGCGGTACCCCGCCGGCATCGACTGGGTGCTGGCGTTCTGGGGCATCGTGATGGCCGGTGGTGTTGCGGTGGCTGTCAATACGCGCTCGGCGCAACCGGAAGTCGAATTCGTCCTCACCGACTCGGGGGCGACGCTGGACCTGGCGGCGGGCAACCCGCTGCCCGACGGCCAGCCGTATGTGACGGAGCGACTGGGCCGCGCCGACGTGGCCGCGCTGTTCTACACGTCGGGCACCACCGGCCATCCCAAGGGGGTGCCGACGACCCACGAGGCCTTCCTGACCAACACCGAGAACGCGATCCGGTGCCTGGACCAGCCGCGCGACCTGGGCGAAGCGATGCGCACACTCATCTCGGTGCCGCTCTTCCACGTGACGGGCTGCAACTCACAACTGCTGGCCGCCACCCGCCTGGGCGGGGCCTCGGTGATCATGCCCGTCCTCAACCTGGACGAGTTGATCGCCTCGCTGGCCGCCGAGCGCATCTCGGTCATGGTCACCGTCCCGGCCGTCTACGCACTGATGTTGCGGCACAACGGGTTCACCGACGCCGACGTCTCCGGCGTCCGCTGGGTGGGTTACGGGGGCGCCCCGATCGCCCCGTCGCTGGTGCGTTCGGTGCAGGACGCCTTTCCGCGAGCGACGGTGTTCAACGGCTACGGCATGACCGAGTCGGCGTCGCTGATGACCGTGCTGCCGAGCCGGGACGCCGTCGATCACGCCGACTCGGTCGGGTACGCGGTCCCGTCCGTCGACCTCGGCCTGATTTCGTTCGGCGGCGACGAGGAAGGCGTCGGCGAGCTGGTGGTGCGCGGCGCGAACATCACCGCCGGGTACTGGAACCGGCCGGAGGCGACCGCGGCAACCATCGCGGACGGCTGGCTGCACACCGGCGACGTCGTGCGCGTCGACGAGGCGGGCCGGGTGCACATCGTCGACCGGCTCAAGGACATCATCAACCGCGGGGGTGAAAACGTCTCGAGCGTCGAGGTGGAGGCCGTGCTGCTGGCCGCGCCTCGCGTCGCGGACGCGTGCGTGCTGGCGGTTCCCGACGACGTCATGGGCGAGAAGGTGGGCGCGGTGTTGTTCGGCGGTTCGGACGAGATCGACGTGCCGGCGGTGCTCGACCACTGCCGCGAGCAGCTCGCCGATTTCAAAGTGCCCCAGTACGTCACCGTGGTCGACAGCGCGCTGCCGCGCAACGCCGGCGGCAAACTGCTCAAGGGCAAGCTCCGCGAGCAGGTTCGGTGGGGGGATCCGCTGCGATGAGCGGGACGGTGCTGGTCGCCAACCGCGGCGAAATCGCGCTCCGAATCGTCCGCACCGCAACAGAATTAGCGATGCGATCGGTCGCGGTTTACGCCGAGGACGACGCCGAGAGCCCGCACGTGCACGCGGCCGACGAAGCGATCGGCCTGCCCGGCGCGGGGCCACGCGCCTACCTGGACCAGCCCGCCGTGCTGGCCGCGGCGAAAAGCTGCGGCGCCGAGCTCATCCACCCGGGCTACGGATTCCTCAGCGAGAACGCAGAATTCGCCCGGGCCTGCGCCGGCGCCGGGCACACCTTCGTCGGACCGGACGCCGACGTGCTCGAACTCGTGGGCAACAAGTCCGCCGCCCGCGGCGCCGCCGTCGCGGCCG
>NZ_LZJB01000155.1:0-515 GCF_001666895.1 Mycobacterium sp. E3298 | reverse complement strand
AGAGGTCTACGACCGCTACATGAAGTACCTGACCGGCTGCGAGGACTTCTTCCGCAAGGGCATCAGCAATGTGGGCCAGTTCACCCTCGTGAAGTAGGCGGCGAGGAGCTGGGGGTCGTTCCGCTACTTTTGCAGCGTGAACTGGTCGACGTCGGTGTAACCCTGGCGGAACAGCTTCGCGCAACCGGTCAGGTACTTCATGTAGCGGTCGTAGACCTCTTGCGACTGGATCGCGATGGCCGCGTCCTTGTTGGCCGCCAGGTTTGCCGCCCATATATTGAGAGTCCGCTCGTAGTGCTCACCCACTACGCGCGCACCCTGGAGACGTGGGCGGCCGCCCTCGAGGCGAACCGCGACGAGGCCATCGCCATCCAGTCGCAAGAGATCTACGACCGCTACATGAAGTACCTGACCGGTTGCGCGAAGCTGTTCCGCCAGGGCCCACATTGCTGATGCCCTTGCGGAAGAAGTCCTCGCAGCCGGTCAGGTACTTCATGTAGCGGTCGTAGACCTCT
>NZ_LZJB01000154.1:0-9573 GCF_001666895.1 Mycobacterium sp. E3298 | reverse complement strand
CGAGTTCCCCGCGATCGACGTGGACGCCGATCCGATCTTCGTCCGCAGCTCGGAAACCGTGTGGACCGCAGCGGGTGTCACCGCGGGCATCGACCTCGCGCTCTCGCTGGTAGAGGACGACCATGGCACCGAGGTCGCGCAGACCGTCGCGCGCTGGCTGGTGCTGTATCTGCGCCGTCCCGGCGGGCAGACGCAGTTCGCGGCGCCGGTATGGATGCCGCGGGCCAAACGCAATTCGATCCGCACCGTGCAGGAGGCCATCGAGGCCGAGCCTGGCGGCGAGCACAGCATCGACGAGCTGGCCCGTCGCGCGGCGATGAGCCCCCGGCACTTCACCCGCGTGTTCACCGCCGAGGTCGGCGAGGCGCCCGGCCAGTACGTCGAGCGGATTCGCACCGAAGCCGCGCGCCGGCAGTTGGAGGAGACCGACGACACCGTCGTCGCCATCGCCACCCGCTGCGGGTTCGGCACCGCGGAAACCATGCGGCGCAACTTCCTTCGCCGGGTCGGCATTCCGCCGGACCAATACCGCAAGGCCTTCGCCTGAAAGGAAAGGATGACACCCATGACCCAAATCGCGATCGTGACCTATCCGGGCTTCACCGCGCTCGACATGATCGGCCCCTACGAGGTGCTGCGCAACCTGCCGGACGCCGAAGTGCGGTGCGTCTGGCACGAGGCGGGGCCGATCACCGCCGACTCCGGTGTGCTGGTCATCGGGGCCACCCACTCCCTGGCCGAAACCCCTTCGCCCGACGTGGTTCTCGTGCCGGGTGGTCCGTCGACACCGGTGCATGCGCGCGATGAGGCGTTGCTGGACTGGCTGCGCAGGGCGCACCGAAGCGCTGCGTGGATGACGTCGGTGTGCTCGGGGTCGGTCATCCTGGCGGCCGCCGGCCTCCTCGAGGGCCGCCGCGCGACGTCGCACTGGCTGACCGTCCCGGCGTTGAAGGCGTTCGGTGCGGTGCCAGTGGGCGACGAACGGATCGTGCACCAGGGCAACGTCGTCACGTGTGCGGGAGTGTCGGCGGGACTCGACCTGGCGCTGTGGCTCGCCGCCGAGATCGGCGGCGAGGGCCGCGCCAAGGCGATCCAGCTGGCGATCGAATACGACCCGCAGCCGCCGTTCGACTCCGGCCATCTGTCGAAGGCGTCGGCGACCACCAAGGCGGCGGCCACCGCGCTGCTGTCCCGGGAGAGTGTGAAGCCGGCCAACATGAAGGCCGCCACGATGCTGGCGTGGGAGCAGGCACTGGCAGCCATCCGGTCGCGGCGGCGGGTGCGACAGCCGGTGACGAGTTAGTCCGATGGTGGCGACACGTCCCCCGGCTTCGCGGGGGACGGGCCGCCACTAGCCTGGCTGGAGGATCTCGTCTGACGCGAGCTGTCCCCCGGCCTGCAGCCAAGCCGTCACCACGCCGGGCGCGTCCCGGTTCGGGTTGTAGATGTCCTCCTCGCTGGAGAACAGGCCGTTTCCGGCGTAGACCAGCCGCGTCCAGTTCGGGAACCAGAACGGCTCACCATTCGGATCCGTCGGGTGGTCGAGCAGGTTCTTGATCATCACCACGACGGCGTCGTTCTCCTCGTCGTAGGCAGTCCAGTCGGACGGAAATCGCATGTGCGGGAACGGCGCCATGACGGCCACGATCCAGTCCCGCACCGCCTCGCGGCCGTGAAACACTCCGTAGTGATGTTCGGTGTAGACGACATCCTCGGTGAAGAGATCGGCGAAGGGTCGCCAGTCGCCCGAGGCGCTGCACCCCTCCACCACCCGCGTGTAGTTCTCGACCGCTTGCTCGATTTCTGCCCTGGTGAATTTGCCCATGGCGGACACACTAGAACTTGTTTCGGTTATAGGTCGCTCGTCTGGATAGGGATCTCGCATGAACGTCTTGAAGTTGTTTGATCTCCGCGGCAAACGGGCGTTGGTGACGGGGGCGTCCAGCGGCATCGGCAAGAAAGTGGCGCAGGCCTATCTGCAGGCCGGCGCCGACGTGGCCATCGCCGCGCGGCGTGCCGACGCTCTGGACGAGGTGGCCCGCGAGATCGCGGCGGACGGCGAGGGCAGGGTGGTGCCCATCCCGTGCGACGTGACCCGGCCCGACCAGGTGACCGCGCTGCTGGACCGGGTGACCGCGGAGCTGGGCGGGATCGACGTCGCCGTCTGCAACGCCGGCATCATCACCGTGACACCGGTGCTGGAGATGTCCCCGGAAGAGTTCGAACGCATCCAAAGCACCAATGTCACAGGCGTTTTCCTCACTGCCCAGGCGGCCGCGAGGGCGATGGTCCGACAGGGTCGGGGCGGCAGCATCATCACCACGGCCTCGATGTCGGGCCACATCATCAACATCCCGCAGCAGGTCGGCCACTACTGCACGTCGAAGGCGGCGGTGATTCACCTGACCAAGGCGATGGCTGTGGAGTTGGCGCCGCACAACATCCGGGTCAACAGCGTCAGCCCGGGCTACATCCTCACCGAGCTCGTGGAGCCGATGACGGAATATCACCGGCTGTGGGAGCCGAAGATTCCGCTCGGGCGGATCGGCCGCCCCGAGGAACTCACCGGCCTCTACGTTTACCTGGCCGGCGAGGCCTCCAGCTACATGACCGGATCCGACCTCGTGATCGACGGCGGGTACACCTGCCCGTAGGTCACGCGACGACGACGCGGCGGCCGAAACGGGTTCGCACACCCGGCGAGAACAGCGCGCGCAAGCGCTCGCCGGCGGGCCGCACCATGCTGGCCGCCACCAGCTCGTCGTCCAGCTCGACGACCTCGGCGGCGCACAACGGCCAGGGTTCGTGCTCGTTAGGTACCCACCAGGTTCGCCCGGCCCAGCGGGTGTGTGCGCCCCACCGGGCGGTGAGCCAGACCTCGAGCGGCGTCGGGTCCACCGGGGCGCCGACGGTGACCTCGACGCGGCTGCGCAGTCCGCGCCGCGGCCATCGGCGCACGCTGTGGTACGTGACGCGGTCGCCGCGCCGGCTTGTCCGCATCCTCGCCCAGGTGTAGGGCACGCCGAGGCCGGCCCGGACGACCGGGACGACCGCCAGCCGCGTCGTTTCCAGCGACCGGAACAGCACCCCGTGCCGGCCGGAGTCGTCGACGGAATAGAGCCGTACGTTGGTCTCCGGGAAGCGGCCGAAGTACGGAAGCGGAAGGGAGGAGCCGACTTTGGTGCTGTCCATGACGAACGGAACCAGCCCGACGTAGGTCATCCCGTCGGCGAAGACGTCGGGGCGGGTGCCGGGCGGATACATCGTTTCGACGGTGGCGGGCCGGACCGGCCAGTGGATGAACGTCAGGTCCCGCCACCGCTGGTCGAACGTGACGGGGCCGCGAAGCGGCGGTGGTGTGACCGCGAATCCCGCGACGGGTTGGCTGCCGCCGGGCTCGGCGACCGGCGGGCCGGGCACCGTGGTCATCCCTCCAGCTCCCCGAAGACCCTGCGTTCGATGCCGGCTTGGGTGGTGGCCGGCAACACGACGAGTCCTTCGAGTTCCTGACGCGCCAACTCGTAGGCGCGCCGGCGTTCCTGCGGTGCCGCGGCGGAGTCCGACGCGACCCGCAGCAGGTTCTGCGCGCGCGCAATTCGCTGCTGGTCCGCGCGGGAGAAGTCGCTGCGCCGCCTGCGCATCGCTTCCGTCTCCGCGGTGTTGAAGGCGGTCACGTAATCCTCGACGGCGGTCCGGTATTGCGCGGCGGCCTCCCGGTCGTCGAGGAGATCTTCGGCTTTGCCGGGGCGCAGGAAATCGGCCCGCAGCTTGGCTTTGTGGAACGCGACCGTCAACGGATCGCGCATGTCGGTCATGAGCGGGAAATCCAGGAGCTTGGCGACGTCGAGTTCATAGTCGAGCCATCGCGTGTCGGTGCGGCTGTGCTCTTCGAGGACGCGGCGCAGCGACCGCCACTGGGCGACGTGGTTGTCGCCGGTGTCCGGTGGCGTCTCCGGCCGGTCGGCGACCGGCGGTGGCTCGGCCCGGCGCCGGTTGGCGCCGAACGAGCGGGCCACGGCGACGGCGGCACCCACCAGGGGCAGGACCACGATCAACAGCTCCGCCAGCCGGATGAGCAAACCCACACGGCCAGGATGCCATCACTGTCGTCGTCACGTCTGCGGTCGCACGCCGAGGACGTCGCGAAACAGCGCCTGCCGCAACGCGAGTTCGCGCGGGTCGCTCCAGAGGTGAAACCCCAGCCGGTTCATCACGTAGGCGAACCCGACGCCGGTGTCCGGGTCGGCGCAGCCGAATGACCCACCGAAGCCCGGAGTTCCGAAAGCCCTGCCCGACGATCCGAATTCGAAGTGGGGCACGGGTTTACAGAAACCGAGGGAATACGCCACGTCGACGTTCATCACCTTGTCGCGAATGCCCCGGCTGGGCGGGAGCGCCGGCGCCGCGAGCGCCTCGACGGTATCCCCGCCCAAGCCGAGTTCGGCTCCCCCGGTGGCCGCGCTGCCGTACATGCGCGCAACCGCCCGGGCGGTGCCGATGCCGTTGGCGGAGGGGATCTCGACCGCCCGAACGTCCTCGCGGTTGTAGTCGCCGTTGAACGGGTTGACGCCGCGAGGCACCGCGATCATGCGGGCCGTCAGTCCGACGGGGTTCAGCGAGGCGCCCACGAACCCGGGCGGCATCACGTTCAGGTGCAGCAGCGATTCGGCGCGCACCCAGTGGTGGACGTGCGCGACCCGCTCGCGGTCGACCGAATCCGGGAGGCCGATGTGGAGGTCGAGCCCGAGCGGCCGGACGATCTCGTCGGCCATGAAACGGCCCAGCGTGCGGCCGGCCGGGTCCGTCCGTCGGATCAGCTCGGATTCGTACCAGCCCAGCGTGATCCCGTGGTAGCCGTGCCGCGAACCAGGTCGCCACGCCGGTGCCTGGGCCGCCAGCATGGGCGAGAGCCTGGCCGGATCGGCTACGTCGGCCAGCGTCGGCTTCGGCTTGAGCGCGCAGACCCCGGCCTGGTGCCCCAGGAGCTGGCGGACGGTCACATCGCCCTTGCCCGCCTGCGCGAACTCCGGCCAGTAGTCGGCGACCTTGGCGTCGTAGGAGATGAGCCCGCGGGAAACCGCGACGGCCACGACCAGGGCGGCAACACCTTTGGTCGTGGAGAACATGTTGACCATGGTGTCGGGCTGCCACGGTTGTTTCGCCAACCCGTTGCGGTAGCCGCCCCACAGGTCGACGACCTTGACCCCGTCGCGGTAGACGGCGACGGCCGCGCCCACCTCCGCGCCGTCGCGGAAACTTGCGCGAAAGGCGTCGGCCACCTTTCCGTAGCCGGCCTCCACGTCGCCGCCGATCAGGTCAGCGGGCACCGCAACCTTGAGAACCATTGTCCTGCCTCCGAAAGGGAGACTAAGTCAGCCGCGGCGGCCGGGGCCGTTTTTCGGGCCGTCCGCCCGGGTCAGTGTGCGCCCAGGCCGCCGCTCAGGTATTGGGCGCGGCAGGCCCGGCGCGCCAGCTTGCCGCTGGTGGTGCGCGGGATGGCGCCGGCGGGCAGGAAACACACGTCGGCGACCGGCAGCCCGTGGCGGCGCGAAACGGCGGCCCGGATCGCCTCGATGGCCGGCTGCGGATCGGCCCTGCTGGTGCCCGTCGCCCGCTCGGCGATGACCACCAGCTGTTGATCGGAGTCTCCGGCCGGGACGGCGAAAGCCGTCACGTATCCGCGCCGGACGATCGGGGAAGCTTCGGCGACGGTCGCCTCGATGTGCTGCGGGTAGTGGTTGCGGCCGGCGACGGTGATCGTGTCGGCGATCCGGCCGGTGACGTACAGCTCGCCGTCGAGATAGGTGCCCAGGTCCCCGGTCCGCAGCCACGCGCCGTCGACGGCGGATCCCGCCGCGTGACTGCCCTCGGCCAACCGGCAGTGCAGCCGACCGCCGAACGCTCGCCGGGTGTCCTCGGGCAGCCCCCAGTAGCCGCGACCGACGTTGTTGCCCTGCACCCAGATTTCGCCGACGTGACCGTCGGGCAGTTCGGTCCCGCCGTCCGGGTCGACGATGACGGCCCACTCGCTGCGGCCCACCTGGCCGCAGGACACCTGCGCGACGGCCTCCGGGGCGTCGGCCGGCACCCGTACCGCGCGGCCGGCGCCCAGCTCCGCGCGGTCGAAATACGCGGCCGTCGCCTCCGCTTCGGGCGCGATGGTCGCGACGAACAGCGTGGCCTCCGCGATGCCGTAGGAAGGCTTGAACGCCGTCGGCGGCAGGCCGTATGGGGCGAACGTCTTGTTGAAGGCGTTGATCGCATCGATGCTGACCGGTTCGGATCCGATGATCAGCACCACGTTGCTCAGGTCGACGGCGTCACCCGGCGCGGGCAGCCCCCGCTGGGCCGTCCATTCGTAGGCGAAGTTCGGCGCCGCGGTGACGGCCCGGCCCGCCTCGGCCGACAGGGCTTTGATCCAGCGCTGCGGCCTGCGCACGAACGCCGCGGGCGACATCAGCGTGGAGTGCCCCCCGTACACCGCGGGGAAGCCGATCATCGACAGTCCCATGTCGTGGTACAGCGGCAGCCAGCTGACACCGTGGGTGTTGCGGTCCAACAGGTCGATCGAAAGGATCATCTGCACGAGGTTGGTGCCCACCGCCCGGTGCGTGATCTCGACGCCGACCGGGGGCCGCGTCGAGCCCGACGTGTATTGCAGATGCGAGACGTCGTCGTGGCGCAGCTCGGTGGGGGTGAACGAGTCCCGCGCCGAGTCGGGTATTTCGTCGATGACGATGACCCGCGGCCGCTGCAGCTGCGGGAGCGTGCCCAGAAATTCCTCGACCGCTCCCCTGGCCGCCGCCGTCGTCAGCACGGCGGTCGGCCGCGAATCGCGCAGGGCCGTGTCCAGACGTTCGGCGTGGCCGGGCAACTCGGGCGCGAACAGTGGCACCGCGATAGTGCCGGCCTTGATCGCCGCGTAGAAGCCCGTCACGTAGTCCAGGCTCTGCGGCGCCAGGACGGCGACCCGTTCGCCAGGGCCGGCGGCTTGCTGGACCCGCGCGCCGATCGCTTCCAGCCGCACGCCGAACTGGTTCCACGTCACCTCTTCGGCCACGCCGTCGGCGGAGCGGTTGTAGTCCAGGAAGCGGTATGCCACCGCGTCACCGACGTTGGCGATGTTGCGGTCGATGAGGGAGATGAGCGTGACGTCCGCCGGGGGCATGATGTTGCCCTCGGCATCCAGGCAGTCCTCGATCTTGAGCATGCCGGGGACACTTGGGGCGTGCTGCCCGGAACCGAACTCCATGGACCCCACTGTAGGCAAGGCGGCGCGGCAACCCGTCGTGCCGCGACCGTGACGATCGGTACGGCGGCGCGCGAAGGGTCTTGTCTGCGAATCGAATCCGTCAGCTACATCCAGAGCTTCGCCAGCGCCTCGGCGAGGGCCTCCGGATCCTGCTTGTCGGTGTTGCAGGTGATGGCCACCGACGTCGCCCGGTCCTTGCTGACCCGGAAAGCCGTGACGAATCCGCCCCACGAACCATCGTGATCGAGTGCGCCGTTGGCCAGCAGGTAGATCCCGGCACCGTAGCGGTCCCCGCCGCCCGGTTCGGTGGGCACGGCTCCGGCCAGTTGGGCACGGAGGAGCGCGGGACCGCCCACGCGGCCGGTGCGGTAGTTGTCCGCCCAGCGGACCAGTTCGCTGGGTGTGGTCTGAATGCCGCCGTCACCGACCTGCCCCCAGCCGGACGCGACCGCGTTGCCCTCCTTGTCGTAGCCGACAGCCTTCCCGGGAATCGGCCCGGTGGGATCGACGACCATGTTCAGCCCGAGGGGGCGAAAGATGTGGCCGGAGAGGAATTCCGCCAACGGTTCGCCCGAAGCACGGTGCACGATCTCGCCGAGCAACAGGTAATTGGAGTTGGAGTATTCGAATCGCGAACCGGGCGGGAACTCGAGCTGGTCGACGCCCGCCAGCGCCCGCAGGGCCTGATCCTCGGTCGTCCGGTCGCCGACCTGGGTGCCCTGCGCCTCGAGCAAGCCGACGTAGTCGGGAATTCCGCTCGTCTGGTGCATCAGCTGCTCGAGGGTGACGGTGTTCGCCCACGCTGGCAGCTCGGGCGCGTGCCGGGAAACGGGGTCGCCCAGCGTCAGCTGACCGGCGGCGACCAGCAGCAGCACCGCTCCGGCGGTGAATTGCTTGGACACCGACGCGATGTCGAACACCGTGTCGGGTGTGATGGCCTCGTGCGTCGAGACGTCCGCCAGGCCGCGCACCCCGGTCCAGACGACTTTGCCCTCGACGCCCGCGGCGGCCGAGCACCCCGGATCGCGTGCGCCGATTGCGTCGTCGAGCACCCGTTGACTGCGGACGTGGGCGTCGGCGCCGCCGGTGGTGGAGGTGGCGCGGACGCCGTCGTGGCCGCCGCCGCAGGCGCCGAGCAACAACGTGACGGCAAACATCAACAACGCCTGCCGCATTCGCCGATTGTAGGCACCACCCGATCGACGGCCGGGTGCTTTCGCCGCGCCGCCGGCGGAGGGGCCGGCGAACCCCGTCCGGCGGGGGCGCTGCGCGGGCGGTAGCCTACGCGCGAACGGCCGCCAGGGTCGGCGTTGGATCTCCCGGGGAGTGGGTCATGTCAGGCAGGACGTATTCGTTCGAGGTCACCCGTACCAGCACCGCGCCCGCGGCGACGCTGTTCCGCCTCGTGACCGACGGCGCGAACTGGTCGAAATGGGCCAAGCCCATCGTCGTCCATTCGAGTTGGGCGCGGCAGGGTGATCCCGCGCCGGGCGGGATCGGGGCGGTCCGCAAGCTCGGGATGTGGCCGGTGCTCGTGCAGGAGGAAACCGTCGAATACGAGCAGGACCGGCGGCATGTCTACAAGCTGATCGCGCCGTCCAACCCGATCAAGGATTACGTCAGCGAGGTGGTCCTCACGCCGAACCCGGCCGGCGGCACCGACATCCGCTGGACCGGCTCGTTCGTCGAGGGAGTCCGTGGCACGGGTCCGGCGATGCGGGCCGCCATGGGCGGCGCGGTCCGGTATTTCGCGCGTCGGCTGGTGGAGACGGCCGAGCGCGAGTCGACCGGCCAGCGCTAGCCGCGCCTGCGTCCACGGCAGGCGCTACGGGTTGTTGGCCTGCTGCTCATCGAGCTGCGCCTGCTGCATGCTCTGTTCGAACTGCTGCTGCGCCTGTTCGTTTTGCTGTTCGGCCTGCTGCATGGACTGCTGCAGCTGCTGCTGAGCGAGCTGCTGCTGCAGCTGGGCTTCGTCGTCGTCGTCATCGGCGGCGAAACCGTTCCCGCCGGAAAGGTCGGGCGGTGCCTGTGGGAATGCCGCCACGTCCGTCGGGCGCGCCGATGCCTGCGCCGCGTCGAACGTGGTGAGGAGAGCGACGGCCGCGGCCGCCGCGAAGACGAGCTGCGCGATGTGTCGCCGGGGGTGGTGAGGGGTTCCGGTGGTCATCCCTCAGTTGTGCGCCGAAACCCTAGCTGCCACCTGGGAAGGGGCTGTCGCCGGAGTATGAAGCCTCCGGATCGCTACTTCGAGTCGACCTCGTCCTGGTACTTCTTCGTCATGTGCGCGACCGCATCCAACTGAGATTGCGCGAGGCTGTCCC
>NZ_LZJB01000153.1:0-50664 GCF_001666895.1 Mycobacterium sp. E3298 | reverse complement strand
GAGCGCCACCGCTTGCGCGGGCCGGATCCCGTCGAGGCCCGCCTCGGCAAACGCCGTCCGCAGTCGCGGCGCCCCGGCGGCGGCCACCAGGTTGACCAGTGCGGGCACGGTGGGCCGCCAGTCGGGATGGGAAGGGCGTCGCATGGGGAAAGTGTGCCACCACGCCCGAGATTGACAAGCTACTTGTCAAAATTGGCGCCGGCTGCCACGATGGCGGAATGCAATCGCGCCGCCACCGGGCTGCCGGCTTGTGCGTTCTCGCCCTCCTGGTCGTCGTACTGGGCGGCTGCCTGGGCGGCGGCGGACATGCGCTGGGAACGCCCGGCGCGCAGTCGATCCCGGTCGGCCAGTCCACCCAGACCATCGAATCGGGCGGTGTCAGTCGAACGTTCCACCTGTACCGGCCCCAGGGATTGACCGATGCCGCGCCGCTGGTGGTGATGCTGCACGGCGGTTTCGGCAACGGGGAGCAGGCCGAGCGTGCCTACCACTGGGACGCCGAGGCCGACCGCGGACGGTTTCTGGTCGTCTACCCCGATGGACTCAATCGCGCCTGGAACGCCGGCACCTGCTGCGGTGAACCGCAGCGGGTCGGCGCCGACGACGTCGGGTTCATCACGGCCATGGTCGGCGCCGTCGAGCAGCAGATGCCGATCGATCGCGCGCGCATCTACGTCACCGGCATGTCGAACGGCGCCATGATGGCCCTCCGGCTGGGCTGCCAGTCCGACGTCTTCGCCGCCATCGCCCCGGTGGCGGGCACGCTGCTGACCGACTGCTCCCGGGCGCACCGCGTGTCGGTGCTCCAAATCCACGGCACCGCCGACGACCGCGTGCCCTACACCGGCGGACCCGGTAAGGCGTTCTCGTTCAACGGGACCGCCCGTGTAGACGGGCCGTCGGCGGAGTCCGTCAACGCGACATGGCGGGCCATCGACGCGTGCGGGCCGCCGAACTCGAGCACCGCCGGGGACGTGACCACCCAAGTCGCCGGCTGCCCGGACGGACGCACCGTCGAGCTGATCTCGGTGGCCGGCGCCGGCCATCAATGGCCGGGCGGCGAGCCGAGTCCCCTCGCCGAGAAGCTCGCGGGCATCCCGGCGCCCTCGACGGCCCTGGGCGCCACCGACACCATCTGGCAGTTCTTCACCCAGAACCATCTTTAGCCGGGATCGCGATCTTGCCGTTCATCAACGGGATCATGTTGCGTTCGTCGCGGGACAGCCGGCCGTCGACAACGCCGAACACCTCGACCGGCTCATCCGGGGCGTCATCGCGGGCGTTCGCCGTGGTTCGCGGTGACGACCCCTGACCGCTACCGCAGCGCCAGCAGCCCGTCGATGAGCATGTGCAGCACCTGCCGGGTCTCCCGGCGGGTGCGTTTGGGATCCTCCGCGGTGGCGATCAGCATGGCGGCCTCATCGAGCGCGCCGATCAGCACGTGTGCCAACGGCCGCACCGGCTGCTTGGGGAACTGCCCCGCCCGGATGGCTTCGGTGAGCAACTGTTCGGTCATGCCCAGGCTGTACCGCTGAGCGACGTCGCGAAAACCGGCCCAGCCCAACACACTAGGCGCGTCCAGCAGCATCAGTTGGCGCACCTCGGGATCCCCGGAAACCTCGAGCCACGCGTCGACCGCGGCGCGGATCGCGTCGGCCGGCGTCGTCGCTCCCGACTCGGCCACCAGAGTGCCCATCCTGGCCATCACGTCCTGCTCGACGGCCTCGACCACCTCGCGGAACAAGGCCGCTTTGTCGGCGAATTGGTGGTACATCGCGCCGCGCGTGACCCCCGCGGTGGCCGCGATCTCCGGCGTACCCACGTCCACGTAGCCGCGCAGCCCCCAGAGCTTCCGGGCAGCCGCGATCAGCGCGTCGCGGGTCGCCGCGGAGCGCTCTTCCTGGGTCCGTCTCTTGCTTTCCATACAGCCTGTTGGTAACTTACGAACAGACAGCCCGTTTGTAAGTGTATCCCGAGGTAGGAGTTCTCTTATGTCGACGATCGACATTAGTGCCGGAACCATCCATTACGAAGCAACCGGACCCGAAAGCGGGAGGCCGGTGGTCTTCGTGCACGGGTACATGATGGGCGCCCAGCTGTGGCGCCGGGTCAGCGAGCGACTCGCCGGCCGGGGTCTGCGTTGCATCGCGCCGACGTGGCCACTGGGCGCGCATCCGGAACCGTTGCGCCGCGGCGCCGACCGAACCATCACGGGCGTGGCCGGCATGGTCGCCGAGGCGCTCACCGCGCTCGACCTCGAGGACGTGGTGCTGGTCGGCAACGACACCGGCGGGGTCGTCACCCAACTCGTCGCCGTGCATCACCCTGAGCGGCTCGGCGCGCTGGTGCTCACGAGTTGCGATGCGTTCGAACACTTTCCGCCACCTATCCTCAAGCCGGTGATCCTTGCCGCCAAGTCGAAGACGACCTTCAAGGCCGTTTCCCAGGCCATGCGGGTGCCGGCGGCGCGCAAGCGCGCGTTCGACGGGTTGGCGCATAGCAACATCGACGACCTCACCGAGGCGTGGGTGCGCCCGGGGCTGTCCGATCCCCGCATCGCCGAAGACCTGCGCCAGTTCACGCTGTCGATGCGCACGGAGGTGACGACGGGTGTGGCCGCCCGGCTGCCCGAGATCGACCTACCCACCCTCATCGCGTGGTCGGCCGACGACGTGTTCTTCGAACAGGAGGACGGCGCACGGCTGGCCGCCACCATCCCGAACGCCCGACTCGAGATCATCGACGGCGCGAGAACGTTCTCGATGATCGACCAGCCGGACCGGCTCGCCGACCTGTTGTCCACGATCGCGGTGCGCACCTAGCGCGTCGTCGGTTTCGCGACGGTGACGCACGGGGAAGTTCGAGTCGGATTTCGCCGTGGCGTTACGCTCGCGGGCATGGAAGACGTGCTGCGAGGACGGCGGATCCTGGTCACCGGTGGAGCCAGCGGCATCGGAGCGGCCGCCGTGGGGGCCCTCGGCGGGGCGGGGGCCGAGGTTGTCGCCACCTACCACCAGACACCGCCGCCGGACGGTCTCGCGGCCACCTGGCTGCAGTGCGATGTGCGCGACGCCGACGCCGTCTCGGCGATGGTAGGCCAAGCCGCCGCTCGTCTGGGCGGACTCGACGTGTTGGTGAACGCCGCGGGGCTGTGGCAGGCCGGCATCCCGGGTTACATCGGCGTCGACGAGATCTCGTTCCTGTTGGACACCAACGTGAAAGCCACCATCCTGACCAATCAGGCGGCGTACGCCGTAATGAAGGACCAGGATCCCAAAGGCGGCAGGATCATCAACTTCGGCTCGTCGGAAGCCGTTATGGGTAGCCCGATCTCGGCCGTCTACGCCGCCACCAAGGGCGCCGTTCAGGCATGGACGCGGTCGGCGGCCAAAGCCTGGGCGTCGGACAAGATCACGGTCAACGCACTGGCGCCGGCCGTGCAGACCGCGGGCGCCGACCGGCTGCGCGAGTTCCTCGGCCCCGACGCGAGCGCGCTGATCGATCAGCAGATGCAGATGATGATCCCGTTGGGTGGGGCGCTGGGGGATCCGGCACGCGACCTCGGCCCGATGCTGGTGTTTTTGGCCGGCACCGGTTCCTCGTTCATCACCGGGCAACTACTCGCGGTCGATGGCGGCCTGATGATGGTCGGTGGATGACGGCTGGTCCCGGATCACCTCGGCTCGGTATGCGGTAAAGAGTTACAGGCAAAACGATCTCGGTCGATTCGAGATCATCGGTGGTGCAAGGACAAACCGCCGGAATTCCGTGCGCGGGTGTTCACCCCTGCCAGCGAGGCCCGCAAGTCCGCTCGATTCCAAATGCCTCGCCCGGCGTGCCGGTCTAGCATCGTCGCTATGGGCGCCGAGGAGCAGGTAGCAAACGCCCCGGGCCACGAACCGGCGAATTCTGCGGACTTGGTCCACACCCTCTTGGGCTTGTTGCGGCGTCGCCTCGGTCTTGACACGGCGTGGGTCGCATCGTTTCACAGCGGCATGCAGGTCTTTGAGGTGGTAGACGGTGACGCCCGTGCCTTGGGCCTGTCGCCCGGCGACCGATCTTCGCTGGCCGGGTCTTACAGCGTCCGCGTGATCGATGGGCGGCTGCCCGCCGTCATCCCTGACACGTCGGCCGATAGGACCGCGTCCGTACTGCCGAAAACCCGCGAATGGGGTGTGGGCGCATTTGTGGGCGTCCCCTTGCTCGGCCCTGATGGTTCCGCGGTCGGGATCGTGTGTGCGGTCAGTCAGCAGCCGCGACCACATCTGGCCGACATCGATTTACGAGTCATCAGAAAGATGGCCGAACTGATCGGCGCCTTGACGGAACTGTCGACGGACCCGACGAAGATCGCCACCGATCAGCAGGACGGCATTCGCAGGATGGTGGCCGAGCGGGACTTCGAGATCGTATTTCAAGCGGTGCACGATGTTTCGACAGGCGAGGTGCTCGGCGTCGAAGCGCTCGCGCGCTTCCCATGCGAACCTTTTCGACCCGATCTGGTCTTCGGCGAAGCGGCCCTGTTGGGCTTGGACATCGAATTGGAGACCGCGGTCATGGCGCGCGCCCTGTCGCTGGTGCCGCAACTTCCCGAAGATGCCTTCGTCGCAGTGAATATCTCGCCGTCGGCGGTGCTGCGCACTCCGTGGCCAGAGCTACTCGCCGAGGTTGACCCGTCACGTCTCGTGTTGGAAATCACCGAGCACGATGCCGTCGAGAACTATGACGCCCTCGACGACGTCCTTGAAGGATGCCGAGCGCGCGGTATGCGGGTGGCAGTCGATGACGTGGGTGCGGGCTTCTCCTCGTTCTCCCATGTGCTGGAGATCGCACCAGAATTCATCAAGGTCGATCACTCCATCACGCGCAACATCGACGCCGACGCTGCGCGGCGGCGGCTGGCCCAATCCATCGCCGAACTGGCCGCGCAGATCGGCGCGACCGTGATCGCCGAAGGGGTGGAGACTCAGGGCGAACTCGATGCCATAGGTTCGGCCGGAATCCCCTGGGCCCAGGGTTTCTACCTCAGCCGGCCCAAGTCACCCACCCACGGTTTCCCGCCCGGCGCCGTCGTCGCCGAACCGGTCGATCAGTCCTCGGCCATCTTCGACCTTCTCGGAGAACGACGGTTCGAGCTGGCGCTGACGCATTCGCCCATCGGCATGGCCGTCGTCGGCCTGGACGGTACGTTCCAGCGCACCAACCGGGCGCTCAGGACCATGCTCGGTTATGGCCGAAAGGACTTGGCAGGCCTGACCTTCCAGGAGATCACCCATCCCGACGACCTGGACGCCGACCTGGCTCTGCTCGCCGAATGTCTCGCGGGGCGCCGCCGCGCTTACCGCATGGACAAGCGTTTCATCGCCGCCGACGGACGCATCGTGTGGTGCAATCTCACCGCCGTGCTCGTCCAAGGCCCGCACAACCAGCCGCGCTGCTTCGTGTCCCAGATTCTCGACGTCACCGCCGACCGCATGCGAGAGGCCGAGCTCGCCCGCCAAGCCACCACCGACACACTCACGACGATTGCGAACCGCTCCGCGGCGTGGAGCCAACTCGAGCAACTCGACGCCGCAGATGACGGCTACGGCATTCTGTTTTGCGACATCGAGCAATTCAAGTCCATCAATGACCGACACGGCCACCAGGCCGGCGACGAACTGCTGGTCGAAATCGCCGGCCGGTTACTCGCGGCGGTCGGCGAAGATGGCCTGGTCGCCCGGTGGGGTGGCGACGAGTTCCTCGTCATCACCGACACCGCCGAAGATCGCGGGCTCACCCTGCTCACCGACCGGATCACCAGCGAGCTAAAACGGACACCGATCACCCTCGCCGGTGGGACGGAGATCTCCGTCGTGCTAACGGTCGGCTGCGCGGTACACCGGCCGGGAGACGGCCGATCCATCGACGCCGTCCTCGAGCGCGCCGATCAAGCCATGTATGAGCGGCGGCGCAGCCAAACCGGCGCCCCCACAGCCGGATCGCCCGGCGGCTAGTTCACGTGCGTCTGCGGCGAACGGGCCGCGCCACCGGCCTTGGCACCGCGCCGGACGACGGGGCCATGAAATGTCGTGCTCTATTTCTGAGCAAAATCAGCGATCTGTGCAACTCAAACAGCATGAGGCAATGATGGCCTCTCGATGCTGAGGCAACCGCGATCCACGCGGCCCGCCGAAGAAGAAACTTGCGAGAAATGGCATCAAAAGTCTCGCAAACACGAGATAACGGACGGCCTGCGGTCCCCGATGCGCAGGGTTCCCATGGACCGGGCGCTGTCGCCGGCGGACGGCCGGCCGCTAGGATAAGACGGACCGTCTCGTCTCGTAGGGCTGGGCATAGTGAAGGTGAATCCGACCGATGGCTGACGACACCATTCAGGCGCTGCTGAACAAACGCCTGTCCGATCCGGGCACCGCGGTGAAACACCTTGGCCTGCAGTGGAGTTGGAGTCAGTACCTGGCCGGTGCGGCCACCCGGGCGGCGGCCCTGATATCGGCCGCCGACCCAGGCCGGCCGATGCACATCGGTGCCCTGCTGGGAAACAACCCCGAGATGCTGAGTCAGATGGCGGCGGCCGGGCTCGGCGGCTACGTCCTGTGCGGCCTGAACACCACTCGGCGCGGCGAGGCGCTCGCGGCCGACGTCCGCCGCGCCCATTGCCAATTCGTCGTGACCGACGCCGAATACCGGCCGCTGCTGGACGGCCTGGACCTCGAGGGAACTCGGGTACTCGACACGTCGGCGCCGGAGTGGACCGAGTTCGTCGAGGGCGCCGGCGAGCTGGTGCCGCACCGGCAGGTCGCCGCCATGGACCCCTTCATGATGATCTTCACCTCGGGCACGAGCGGGAATCCCAAGGCGGTGCAGGTGTCCCACCTGATGGCCGCCTTCGCCGGCCTCAACCTGGCGCAGCGCTTCGCGCTGACCGAACGGGACACCTGCTACGTGTCCATGCCGCTGTTCCACTCGAACGCCGTCGTCGCCGGCTGGGCGCCCGCGGTGGTCTCCGGCGCCGCGATCGTGCCGGCGAAATTCTCGGCGAGCAGCTTCCTCGACGACGTCCGTCACTACGGCGCGACCTATATGAACTACGTGGGCAAGCCCCTCGCCTACATCCTGGCCACCCCGGAACGCGACGACGACGCCGACAACCCGCTGCGTGTCGCCTTCGGTAACGAGGCCAACGACAAGGACATCGAGGAGTTCGCGCGCCGATTCGGCGTCCAGGTCGAGGATGGGTTCGGCTCCACCGAGAACGCCGTGATGGTGATCCGCGAGCCCGGCACGCCGAAGGGGTCGATCGGGCGGGGAGCCGAGGGGGTCGCGGTCTACAACAGCGACACCGTCACCGAGTGCGCGATCGCGCGCTTCGATGCCGACGGGGCGCTCGTCAACGCGGACGAGGCGGTGGGCGAGCTGGTCAACACGACCGGTTCGGGCTTCTTCACCGGCTACTACAACGACCCGGACGCCAACGCCGAGCGCATGCGCCACGGCATGTATTGGTCCGGCGACCTCGCTTATAAGGACGCCGAGGGCTGGATCTACCTGGCCGGCCGCACGGCCGACTGGTTGCGCGTGGACGGCGAGAACCTGACGGCGGCGCCAATCGAGCGAATCTTGTTGCGGCACAAGTCGATCAACCGGGTCGCGGTATATGCGGTTCCGGACGAACGGGTTGGCGACCAGGTCATGGCCGCGATCGTCCTCAACGAGGGCCACGCGCTGGACCCCGATGCGTTCGAGGCTTTCCTCGACGCACAGCCCGACCTGTCCCCCAAGGCCCGGCCGCGTTACGTCCGAATCGCCACGGACCTGCCCAGCACCGCCACCCACAAGGTGCTCAAACGACAGTTGATCGCCGAAGGCACCGGCGTCGCCGACGGGGAGGTGCTGTGGGAGCGCGAACCGCGCGGGACCGCCTACGCGGTCGCGGCGTCTAGCCCGGGGTCTCGGGTACCCGGCGGCGGATCTGGCCCTTCGACCGTCGCACCCGTTTGACCGGGTCTTGCGTTGTGCCGGAGGCGATCTCGTCGCGCAACTGGGTGATGTTGGAGAGCTCCGCGTACAGGCCGCGGATCGCATAGTCCAGGACGGCGAATGAGAAGCGTTGGCTCGGGTCGTCGGTGATGCCGAGGTCGCGGGACCGCTGCCGCGACCACAACGCCTCGTCCAGCCGCGCGCGGGTCGCCTCGAGGTGCCGGTCCAATGCGTCGACGATGCGTTCGGGGTCCTCGCCGCGCGAGAGCCAGGTTTTGAGGATGACGGGGTGCTTGATGACGACCTGGTCCTGGCCCGGGAAGTGCTGCACCCACCGGCGGAGCGCATCGAGCCCGGCGTCCGTGGTCTCGTAGAGGGTGATCGCCCGCTTGCCCGATTGGGCGCCGACCTCACCGACCATGCCGCGGGCCAACAACCGATTCAGTTCGCGCCGAACGTGGCTGACGGACGGCGACCAGTAGAAGTGGCCGACGGACAACTCGGCGCGCAGCTTGATCTCCCCCGCGGTGAGCCGCTCGTCGTTGGCCGCCAGCACGCCCAGCACCAGGTAGGCGGTGACCGGCAGGCCGTTGCTGGTGCGCCGGGGGCTCATGGTGACCCGATGAAGTAGGGCAGGGTCACGTCGGGTCCGACGGCATGGAATTGCACCCGCACGCGCATGCCGATCCGCAATTCCTCCGGCGGCACACCGACGACGTTGGTCAGCATCTGGTAGCCCTCGTCCAAGGCGACGATGGCCGGCGCGTAGGGCGGCTCGAATTCGGCGGTCACCGGCCGGTGAACCACCGTCCAGCTGTAGATCTCACCGACGCCGCCGCTACGCTCCCAACGGACCTGCGCCGACAGGCATTCGCGGCAGTGCTCGGTTGGCGGGAAGTTCGCCAGCCCGCAGGCCTCACAGCGCTGATACCGCAATTCGCCGGACCGGCAGCCCCCCCAGAAGGGCACGCTGAGATGGCTGGCGGCATGGGGAACCGGACCGGTTTGTGGGCGTAAGGGATTGGAAGTCATCGCGGTTCGTCCCCGAGGATCAGCAGCGTGGTGAACAAGGCGCCCGCTCCCCCGTTGCTGCAGAACGCGACGTGCGCGTCGGCGACTTGTAATTCACCGGCCTGACCGCGCAGCTGCTGGACGGCTCGGATGGCCCGCTGCATCATCTGCGGATTGGAACCCGCGTGGCTGAACGACATGGTTCCTCCGTCGGTGGTGATGGGATGACTGCCGTCGATGGCGATATGGCCGTCGGCTACGAACGGTCCCCCCTCACCCTCACCGCAAAACCCGAACGCCTCGAGCTGGCGGATGATTTCGAAGGAGAACGGGTCGTAGAGTTCCAGCACGTCGACGTCGTCGGGTCGCAGACCGGCGTGGGCGAACGCGCGCTCGGCCGCGCGCCTTCCGACCACACCGTTGACGTGTCCGTCCCGCCGCCCGGCCAGGTCCCATGCCGGCGGGTGCTGGTAGGAGGGGCCGTGGAAGTCGGCGCCGCTGCCCAGCACGTAGATCGGTTGGCTTGCGCCCTCGGCCTTTTCGATGTTCGCCACGACCAGCGCGCACCCGCCCTCGGACGTGGTGGCGCAGTCAAGCAGATGGAACGGGTCGGCGATCGGCCTCGACGCGGTGATGTCGTCGGGTGTGAATGGCCCTCGCTGGTAATACACCGCTTCGGGGTTACGCGATCCGTTGTTGCGGATGGTCGCTGCGACGATCGACAGCTGTTCGCGTGTGGTGCCGTAGACGTGCATGTGGCGGCGCGCGATCAAGGCGAACTCGGCGGTGGTGAACATGCCCCACGGCGCGACGAATTCGTTTTCGGGCCGGGTCCACGGCGCCGTGGCCTCGTGGTCGCGGTACTCGCCGGCCTGGGCGGCGACGAGCACCACCACGTCGGCCATGCCGTGCTCGATGGCCGTGACCGCCTCGGTGATCATGCCGACGCCGAAGGCGAGCCCCTGCCAGGCCGGTCCGAGGCGCAGGTCATAGATCAACGCGGTGGACAGCGGGCCCGCGCTGACCCCGTCGACGTCGTCGAGGCGCAGGCCCGCGTCGTCGAGGGCGCCGCGGATGGCCCTCAGGGCCAGGCTGCGGGACGTCTCGCCGTCCAGGCGCCGGCCCTGCGGGGTGTTGTGCACACCGACGATCGCCGCGGTGCGTTTCGTGGTTGCCACTCTGTGATCCTTTGGTTTGCTTTAGTTTTCGTCGGCGACGACACCGAGATAGGTGCCGATGACGTCATATGGTCGCCCGTCACGGGTGACGGTGCCGATCTTGGTGGCCCGGGTATCGGCGGGCACCGCGCCGGCCGCGACGACATCGATCCGCACGTCCACGGGCCGCGCCGTCTGCGGATCGGTGATCTCGACGACCATCGCGACTGCGTGCTCGCCCCCGTCCCACTCGACGCTGGTGATGCGGTGCCGGGCCGTCAATTCCATCACCACGGAGTCCTGGCGGAGCAGGAAGCGGACGGGGGCGCACAATTCGCCGGCGCGGGGCGGAACGCAGAGGGTGACCGCCATGTCATAGTCCCGCCGGCCGCGCGGCGATGGTGCCCGACTGCTGCAGGGCGGACAGATCGTTGTCACTGCGCCCCAGCAGGCCCGTCAGCACCTCACTCGTGTGTTGGCCGTACAGCGGCGGCACCCGGCGAATCCAGCGTCGCGGTCTGCCGAGGAACGCGAACGGCATTCCGGTGCAAAGGAAGGAGCCGGCCACCGGGTGGTCGACCGATTCCCAGAAGCCGCGGGCGTGCAGGTGCGGGTCGCGCAGTAACTCCGGGGCCGGCGTGACGCGCGCCGCGGCCACCCCCGCCGCGCGCAGTGCGTCCACCGCTTCGGTCACCGACCGCCGCCCGGTCCAGTCGGAGATCAGCTTGTCGATCTCGTCCGGTTGCTCCCGCCAGTCGTTCGCGCCGAGGTCCGGCCGACCTAGAAGCCGGGCCAAGGCTACCCGTGCTGCGTCGTCCATCGCGGCCAGCGCGACCCAGTCGTCGTCTCCGCGGCAGCGGTAGACCCCTTGCGGGGTGGCGCCGGGACCGCGATTCCCGTTGCGGCGCATCTCGATTCCGTTGCGTGAGTATTCCGCCAGCATCTCGGCGGCCACGTTCAGCGCCGCCTCCACCATGGTGGACTCGACGTGCATCCCGGCCCCGTCCCGGTCGCGGACCGCCAGCGCGGCGACCGCCGCGAAGGCCGCGTGCAGGCCCGCGATCGGGTCACACACGCCGCGCGGAATCACCGGGGGGCCGTCGGCGTGTCCGGTCATCCACGCCATGCCGGTCGCCTGCTCCATGGTCTGGGCGAAGCCCACCCGGTCGCGCCAGGGACCGTCGAGCCCGAACGCGGGCATCCGCACCATGACGGCGCGCGGGTTGGCCGCGTGCACGGCATCCCAGCCCAGGCCGAAGTTCGTCATCACCCGGGGAGAGAAGTTCTCGATCACCAGATCGCTCGCGGCGATGAGCTCCAGCGCGATCGCCCGTCCGGCGTCGGTGCTCAGTTCGACGCTGACGCCACGCTTGTTGTTGTTGCTGCACAGGAACACCGGGCCCCATTCCCACCATCGGTCCCAGCTCGGTGGGCGGCCGGCGGAGAACCTCATACCGTCGGGCCGGCGGACGCCCTCGACTTTGATCACGTCGGCGCCCAGGGCGCCCAGCAGTTGCGTCGCGACCGGTCCCGCCCAGAACGCGGTGAAGTCGGTGATCCTGGTGTCGGCCAACGGCAGTGCATCGGCGTCGGCGCCGCCGGTGGGACGGGATCGTGGCGGCCAGTGGACCTTGCCGTTGTCGGCGCCCAGTCGAACAGGCCGCCCGGGGGGCCTGGTCACCATCGCGTCGCTGCGATACGGGACTCTCGGCTGCAACACCCCGGCCCCCGATTGGACGAATACGCCCCGGTCCACGAAATGGTCGATCTCCGGCAACATTTCGGGCGTCGCGATCGGGGCCACCGGTATCCGGAAGGCGACGGCGAGGTCGACGATCTCCTGCGTGCTGCGTGTCTGAGTCCACCGCGTGACCATGTCGAGGAATTCGTCGCGGCGGGCGACGCGCCCGTCGAACGAGGCGAGGTCGGCGTCGTCGAGCAGGTCGGCACGGTCGATCAGCACCAGGAAGTCCTGGAACTGCTGCGCGGTGATGGTGCAGAAGCCGACCAGGCCGTCGGCGGTGGGGACGATCGACGGCAGCTCCAGACTCCGTTGCCCCAACAGTGAATCCGCCCCCAGCACGCTGGCCGACATGGCGGACAGGCCGCCCATCGCGATCACCATCGCCTCGTATGTCGAGACGTCGATGGTCTCCCCGCGGCCGCTTCGCGCGGCATGCCGCGCGGTCGCCGCCGCCACCGCTGCCGCGAACGTGCCCGCCAGCCATTCACCGAGCTGCCCGCCGGCCTGTACCGGTTCGTCCTCGGGCCAGCCGCGGCCGGCGGTCGAGCCGCACAGCGCCTGCAGGATGAACTCGTTGGCCAGCACGCGATCGTCCACGTAGGGTCCGGTCGTGCCGAACGGAGTCACGGCGACCACCACCGCCGACCGGCCCGTGCGGGCCAAGATTCCGTCGAGCGTCCAGCCGTCGGTCAGGTCGGTCAGCACGATGTCGGCGCCGGCCAGCAGGCCGGCGATCTCCGGACCGCCGTCGTTGATCACCGACTTCTTACCCGCGGCCAAATAGTCGAACAGGGCTCCGGGCGGACCGCCGGCCGACCGGGCGCGCATCGAATCACCCTGGGCCGATTCGACTTTCACCACGTCGGCGCCGGCGTCGGCGAACATCTTGCCGCAGTAGGACACCGCGATTCCGTTCGACAACTCCAGCACGCGCCAGTCCGCGAAAGGCGCCCGGGCTGCCACGTTCAGTTGCCCAGGGTGGTGGCGCGGCCCGAAATACCGGCGGCCTCCGCCGTCACCTGCGACTGCAGGGCGAACTGGGTCATCCGGGTCCACGCGTCGCGGTCGCGCTGGCTGGCCCGGCGGCCGACGTGCGTCACCACGTCGACGTCAGTGGCCTGGGCGCGGAGGTGACCGGCGCGGGCGCGCTCCTTCGGGATGTGCTTGAACGGGTCGAATGAGTAGGCTGCCATGGCGTTTTCGTGCGTGATCTTGTCGATGACACTGTCGCCGAGATGCCCCATGGTCTCGATGACGTCCTCCGGCGCGAACGGCCAGTTGCTGTCGGAATGGGGAAAGTCGGACTCCCAGCACAGCATGTCCTCGTTGAACCACTCCATGTTGCGCACGCCGACCTTGTCGCTGATGAAGCACGTGTAGAAGTGCCGCTTGAACACGTCGGCCGGCCCGCTGTAACCAGGCGGGAACTTGGCCAGCGTCCACCCCGAATGACGGTTGTAGACGTGCTCGGCGCGCCACAGGAAGTACGGGATCCAGCCGACGTCTCCCTCGGTCAGTGAGAACTTCAATTGCGGGAAGTCCGCCCAGAATTCGGCCCAGATCAGTTCGGTGAAGGTGAACATGCTCATCATCGACGAGGCCGTCATCTGCACGCTGGGCGGGGCGTCGGTGGACACCTGCGGCGAACGCGACGCCGAGCCGACGTGGGTGCACAGGACGGTCTTGTTCTCGCAGACGGCCTCGAACAAGGGATACCAGTATTTGGTGTGAATGCTGGGCATCTGCAACGCCTCTGGGTTCTCCGAGAACGTGACGGCGTGGCAACCCTTGTCGGCGAGGCGTTCGACTTCCTTGGCCGCCTCCGCCACGTCGAACAGCGGCAGGATGCCGCAGGGGATGAATCGGCCCGGGTAGGCGGCGCACCACTCGTCGATGTGCCAGTCGTTGTACGCCTTGATCATCACCAGGTTGATGTCGCGGTCGGGGCCCTGGTTGAGCACCTGGCCGGAGAAGCCGGTGAAGTTGGGGAAGTTGAGGCCGGCCAGCTGGCCGCCGGCGTTCATGTCGCGGACCCGCTCGTCCACGTTGAAGCACCCGGGCCGCATCTCGTCGTAACGCGAAGCGTCGATGTTGTACATCTCCCGCGGCTTGCCCGCCACGGCATTCAGGCCCATGTTCCGCCCGCGGACCTCGCCGTAGTACCACTGCTGGACGCCGTCGGGTTCCATGACCACCCGGGGCGCGCGGTCCTTGTATTTCGCCGGAACGTGCGCGTCGAACATGTCGGCGGGTTCGGCGATGTGGTCATCCACGCTGATCAGGATCAGGTCGTCCTTGTTCATGCCGCACTCCTCACCGAGACAGTGACTAGTAGATAATGGCCTCGATCACAGTGTCAACACTGCGCTCTGGCCGCGGCTCCGCGCCTAACGGCTTGCGCTCCAACGTCTGACTGGGCAAGCCTGCCCTCTGCTCCGCCCCTCCATGGCGGCTCCATCGCGTGAACCAAGGCGACTATTAGTCACTTATCGTCCAGCGCTCATGCGTAATCACGCGCTGTCGGCTGGTCCAACGGCCGATCGGCACGGCCGGCAGCGCGCTAACGGGGAGGCGCGGCGCCCTCGGTTGCCCAATGCTCGGGCTGAGTCTCGCGGTCTGAATGTGGGCGCAAATGCCGCCACCACGACGCGATGTACAGCAGCATCGAGACCACCAGGGCAACAAGCACCCACAAAACGATGGTCATATCGATCCAGCTTCCGAATGCCGGCGAGCCGGGGAGGGCGTTTCTCAGCGGAACCACCGCAAACAGCATCGCCGCGTACCAGGCCACCATGGGCGACTGAAACTTTCGTCGGTCCCGCAGTGTCTGGACCGCGACGAAGACCCCTGCCCCCGCGATCGCGAGAAGGATGCACAGGATGATCATCGCGAACACCATGGTGCTCGCCGAGCGCTCCATGGTCACCTCGTAGGGCGCGAATGGTCTGGCTTGGTCCGGTCCGGCCGCGTGAATCTTCCACCCGGGCAACCGGTCACCGATCATCACCCTGGCGCGTTCGGGTGTTTGCATAGCGCCGACAAACAGTTCCACCGTGATCGGCCCGGTGTAGTAACGGTCGAACGGCCACCGTTCAGTGTCGCGTGACAAGGTCAGCGGGACCGGGAACACGCCGGGCAGTGCACCCTTCAACCAGGTGCGCTTCACTGGCGTCGCGACAGAGGTCACCTCGACGGTGAGGTCTTGCTTGAGGCTGGTGGTGGCCGGATCGAGCAGCACGGATCCGGGCGAAACCACTAGGTTGCCCCGAAGCACGCTGTAGTCCGACTGGACGCTTTCGATGTTCAGCGTCACGACCGTCCCACTTCGGGTCGATGATCCATCGGTTGAAACTCGGCGATATCCGGCGCCATCGATGTAGAGCACTATCGAGGTGATCATGGCGCTGACGACGACGACGACCAGCACTCCCATTCCGGCCTTCATTTGCGAATTCTCGCCGCCGACCGCCGGTTCAGGCTGTGACCGCCCGGTCGGCCGGAGATGCACCACATACCTCCCGTTGAACAACTTTCGGCTCATCGTAGTCGGACGGACGCGCCACACATGGCTCTCGCAGCGCTTTCCAAGCAGCCCGACAGGTTCGCGTGATCGCGCAGAAGCCCGCCGCGGCCGGTCGCGTCGCCGCTATCGCCCATGGTCGTCATTGGCCGACACAGCAGCTATGGACGCGCCGCCCGATCCAGAGGCTCCCGAATCGCCAAGCTACTCAAGGGCTGGCGGTGCCGGTACGCACCTCAGCCGGCGGGCGCGTAACGGAGCATCGTGACGTCGTGCTCCGGGTAGTCGAAGAACACCGGCCGCACGCGCATGCCAACCCTGATAACCGCGGGATCGACGTTGACGATCTCGGTGGAAAACCTTGGCCCCTCGTCCCATTCGACGATGGCCAGCAGCTGCGGGACGGCGTCGGCGAAGTGCGGGCTGACCGGTCGGCGCGCGACGGTGTAGGAATACAACGTTCCCATGCCGGAGATCTCACGCCATTCCAGATCGTCGGCTAGCGTGCGCGGCGCGCGCACCCGCGGGTAGAACACGTAGCTTCCCAGCGACGGCGAGTACTGGATGACGATGCGATGCTGCGCCAGCGCATCCCAAAACGGCGCGCTGGTAGGGGTTTTGACGGGCATCGGGCGTTCGAAGGTGGTCATGTCCGATCAGTCCCCCTCGAGGATCAGTGTGGTCTGTTCCGACAGAATCCCGCCGTTGCCGGAAACGAAGGCGCGGTCGCAGTCGGCGACCTGCGCCGCGCCCGCCCGGCCCATGATCTGTCGGGTGGCGTCGCAGACGTGGTGCATGCCGCCGGCCAGCCCGGCCTGGCCGAACCCCAGTTGCCCGCCCGCGGTGTTTAGCGGAAAGTCGCCGCGGAAGGTCAGGTCATGGTTGGCGACGAACTCCATGCCCTTGCCCTTCTCGCAGAACCCCGCGTCCTCCAGCGACAGCAGCACGGTGATGGTGTAGCAGTCATAGATCGACACCATGTCCATCTGCTCGCGGCTCAGCCGCGTCATGGCGAACGCGGTGTCGGCGGCTTCGGCGATCGGGGTGTGCAGCAGGTCCTTCGCATAGGTCGGGGTCTTGAACGGCACATGCTCGCCGAATCCCTTGATCCACACCGGGCGGTGGCGCGCCCGTCGGGCGAGATCGGCGTTGGCGACGACTACCGCCGCGCCCCCGACGCACGGCATGACGATCTCCAGCATGTGCAGCGGGTCGGCGATCACCGGGCTGGCCAGGACGTCGTCGACCGTGAGCGGTTTGTCCTTCCAGATCGCGCCCTCGGTGTGGTTGGCGTTGAACCGCTGGTCGACGACGATCTTGGCCATCGCCCGCTCGTCGTACCCGTAGACGGCCGCGTAGCGCTGGGCAACCTGGCCATAGGGTCCGTTCTGGCCGAGGTTGCCGTAGGGAATCTCGAATTCGGCCTGGGGAGAGCCGTATTGGTTGCTCGACGAGCCGAAGAACATCGCGTCGACCATGGGCCTGGGCTTCTTCTTCGATGACGGGGTGATGTAGCGGGCCGGCAGCGCACACAACACCGCGTCACAGATGCCCAGTTCGATCGCCGCAGCTGCCCGCCAGACCATGGCCGCGGCGCTGGCGCCGCCAAGGTCCACGTGTTCGGCGAATCGCGCCCCGACACCGAGGTATTCGGCGATGGTCGACGGAACGAAAATCTCCGACTCCGCCAGGTGCGACGCCACGATTCCGTTGACGACGTCGCCGGGCAGCCCGGCATCCGCGAGGGCGGCCGCGGACAGCTCCGCCCATTGTTCGATCGCGAACGGCGCGAGCGAGGCCTTGTTGAGCCGTTCGGGCGGGAGCTCGACATAGCCGACGATCGCAGCTTCTCCGCGTAATCCCATGGGCGGGTCCTACTTTCGAGGTAGTCCGAGGATCATCTGGGCAATGATGTTCAGCTGAATCTCCCGGGTTCCTCCGCCGATCAGCTCGGCGGGCAGGTGCAGGTAGCGCTCCACGATGTCGGGGTCGGCGTCGGCCATCATCGCCGCGCGCCCGGTCAATCGCAGGGTGGCCTCGAACGTTCTGCGCAGTAACTCGTTCATCGCCACCTTGGCGATGCTGGACGCCGGACCCGACGCCTGGCCGTCGAGCAACCGGATGGTCTCCCGCACCCCCAGCGCCTTGATGGCGTTCGTGTACGCGTCGAGTTCGCCGAGCGCGCGCAGCGCGTCGTCGCGGTCCGGCCCAGGTTCGGCCGCCAGCCGGCGCAGCGCGGCGGCCCGGTCGAACTTCACGTAACCGCTTATGGCGGAGCGCTCTTCGGCCATGGTCGCGATCGCCAGGTTCCAGCCGTCACTGGGGGCGCCCAGCAACATCTCGCCGGGGACGAACACGTCGTTGAGGAATACCTCGTTGAAGTGCGCCTGCCCGGTGGCCGTCTTGATCGGCTGGATTTCAATGCCGGGCGACCGCATATCCAGGATGAAGTAGCCGATGCCACGGTGCTTGCTCGCTTCGGGATCGGTGCGCGCCAGCAGGGCGCCAAGGTCTGCGTACTGCGCCAACGACGTCCAGATCTTGTGGCCGTTGATCCGCCAACCGCCGTCGACCTTGGTTGCCCGGGTGGCCAGCGACGCCAGGTCCGAGCCCGCGCCCGGCTCGCTGAACAGCTGGCACCAGTGAATCTCGCCGCGTTGGGTCGGCGGAATCAGCTTTTCCTGCAAGTCTTCTGGTGCGGCTGCCAGCACCGAGGGCAGGATCCACTCGGCGATGTTCAGCGACGGCCGGACCAGCCCGGGCCGCTTGGCGAACTCCTCGTCGATGATGAGCTGTTTGAGGGGACCCGCATCGATTCCCCACGGCGCGGGCCAATGCGGCGCGATCAGGCCGGCATCGGCCAGCAACGTGCGCTGGGGTCCGGAGGCCTGGTCCGGGTAGTCGCCGTGCGGTGCGGGCGTGTCGTTGCGCAACTGCATTGCGGCGTCAAGGGTCTCGGCCACCCAGGAACGGAACGGCGCTTCCGCGTCGCCCAGGTCGACCGACATGTCCCGTTGCCGGGTGCACGTCAGCTGCCCCAGGTGCCGGGCCCAGCGATTGGCCGGACCAATCGATGCCGCAAGACTGATCGCGCGCCGCCAATACAGGTGCAGGTCGTGTTCCCAAGTGAAGCCGATGGCGCCGAACATGGTCAACGCGTCGAGGACGAGGTCGGGCACCGGGGCGATCGCGATCACCGCCGCACCGGCGGCGGCCATGCGGTGCTGGTCGATGGGCTCGTCCGCGGCCCGCACCGCGTCCCAGGCCGCCGCGGTGGCCAGCTCGCTGCTGACCAGCAACATCGCGGCGTTGTGCTGCAACGCCTGGAAAGTTCCGATCACCTTGCCGAATTGTTCGCGGATGCGCAGGTGCGCCGTGACCGCCTCGACGCACCACTGCACGATGCCGGCGGTCGCGCTGGCCAGCAGACCCAACGTGACGCACCGCGCACGGTCGGGGTCGATCCCGGTGAGCACCTCCGTGCCGCCTGCGCGGTAATCGGCGAGCCGCACGATGCCGGCGTCGGAGATCAGGTCGGTGCCGTTTACGGGTTCGGTTGTCGCCGCAGGGTTCTCGGTGTCGGCGGCGACCCAGACCACGGTGTCGTTCTCCGTGCGCGCGGCGATGAGGATGGTGCGCGCAGCGCACACGCCCGCGGTGACCTCGGACGTGCCGGTGACCACCCATCCGCCATCGTCGGCGCGCGCGCTGAAGTCACCGTCGTCGGGGAGCACCGCCGCCGCGATGAGGCCCGCGGCCAGGTTGCGCACCAGCGCCTCGGCGGCAGGTGTGGGGTCGGCCAGCAGGGCGACGGCTCCCGCGGCGACCGTCGGCAGCAGCGGGCCGGGCAACAGCGCCTTGCCCGCCGCCTCCAGGACGCACGCGGCGTCGATCAGGCGCCCGCCCTGCCCACCGAGGCTTTCGGGCAGATGCACCGCGTGAAATCCGTTGCCGACGAAGGCCTCCCACCACTGGGGCGGGCGCCCCGCGGCTAGGTCGTCAAAGTTGTCGCGAGTGGCGGAGACGGGCGCGTGCCGGCCGGCGAACTGGCCGACGGCGTCGCTGAGTTCCTGTTGCTCCGGGCTCAATCCCAGGGTCACGATGGCGGCCGGGAGCTGGCTGACGTTGGCCGCACGGACTGTTACCCTTCGATTCGGATGGCCTTACAAGACGAACCGTCTCGTCTTGTGGCAGACTACCGGGGGTAGTCACGCGATGTAAAGCGGGCAAAGGCGGCAGTGAGGATCACCATATGCCAAGCGATCTCACCCAGGTGAGCACGCCGAGGCGCCGCAGCGAGAAGTCGCGCACGGCGATCGTCACCGCCACCCGCGAATTGCTTTTGGAGCGCGGCTTCGACGGCCTGACCATCGAGGCGGTCGCCGCCCGCGCTGCAGTGGGCAAGCAGACCATCTACCGGTGGTGGCCCAGCCGCCCCGCCCTGGTCGCCGACGTCATGCTCGAGGACGCCGACCAGCTGCTCGCATCGGTCAACCACACCGACGATTTGGCCGCCGACCTGGTGGGGTGGGTGCGCAGGCTCGCCACCACCCTCACGACGGCTCGCGGCTCGGCGATGCTGCGGATCTTGACCGCCGCGGGCATGGAACACGAGGACACCGCGGTCAAACTGCGTGCCGGATTCAGCGAGCCCCTACACGAGAGCGTCCGGGCTCGCATCCTCGCCGCCGGCGTCGACGAAAGCACCGCGGAGTCGGCCGCGGACGCGATCGTCGGTGGCGTGGTCTACCCGATCCTCTCTGACCCGCAAGGATATTCACGACGCCGAGCCGAGCGCACGACCCGCATCATCGTCGGCGCCCTGACCGGTGGTGGCTGACCAGGACCGCAGCGGGCGCAACAACGCGTTCTTCTTGTAGTAGTGGTCGGCCATTCGCCGCATGATGTTGTCGAGCACCGTGACCGCATCGTCGAGGAATGGGCCCTTGTTGAGCATCACGCATTCGGCACGTTCGCTCATCGCGGCATCGCTGATCTCCGCGCGTGAGGGCAGACCGGTCTTGGCGAGTTGCTCGAGGACTTGCGTCGCCCAGATCACCGGCAGGTGTGCGGCTTCGCACAGCCACAGGATTTCCTCCTGCAACTCGGCCATCCGCTCGTAGCCGCACTCGACCGCGAGGTCGCCGCGGGCGATCATCACCCCGACCCGCGGCCGGCGCATCGCGGTGAGCAACAGCTGCGGCAGGTGCTCGAAAGCACGCCGGGTCTCGATCTTGAGCACGATGCCCAATCGGTCGGCTCCGAGTCGGTCAAGCTCAGCCAACAGCCGGTCGACGTCGGCCGGGTTACGGACGAACGACAAGTCCACCAGGTCGGCCAGTTCGATCACGGCGGCGAGATCGCTGACATCACGGTCGGTGATCGCCGAGATCGGCAAGTCGGTGTCGGGCATGTTGATGCCCTTGCCCGCCTTCAGTCGGGCCTCCCCTTGCTCCGGGCGGTCGATGCGCACGGTGAGCACGTCGCGAGCGACGGACACGACGCGGCCGCCGATCTTGCCGTCGTCGAAGTAAACGGCGTCCCCCGCCCGGGCATGGTCGAAAGCCTCGGGCAGCGTGCAACCGATGCGTGCGACGGGTTGACCACCGCCAACGGGCGCCGGTGAACAGTCGCGGGTCAGTTGCAGAAGGCTTCCGGCGCGCACCACCAAGCTCTGCTCCGCTTCGGCGAGCGGAGCCACCCGCGCCGATTCGTCTTCGGTGGTCAGCACCGTCCCCGTCACCAGGTAGGTGGTCTGCTGCGTCGTCACGACGAAGCCACGTCCCGTGGGCTCGGTGCCGTCGTTGAGCACGAGGCGCCGTTGGGACCCTCGCGCGTCCCGGAGCACCAGCATGTCGCCCGGACGGCGGCCGGCGAGCCACCGCACCGGCACCGTGAACACGGTCATGCCCGGTTCCGGCGGGTTGGCGGGTTCTTCGATCGAGGTCATCCACGCCCGCGCCGGTGCGACGACCCGGCCGAGCTGATCTCGTCGTGGTCGAAGCTTGACCACCCGGGGTCCCGGCTCGAGCGGCCCGGTGCGCAGCTTCGGCCCGGCCAGATCCATCGCGACCAGACACGTGGTGCCGGCCTCCGCGGCCGCGTCCCGGACGTGGCCGACCATGGCTCGCCATGCATCTGCATCGTCGTGGGCGCAGTTGATCCGCGCGATGTTCATGCCGCGCCGCACCAATTCGCGTACCAGGTCAGGGTCGGTTGCGGCCTGCGTCGGCAGCGTGACCATGATGCGCGTCATCCGATGCGCCGGCCGGGGCCCCAGCAGCTCGACGCTGTGTTGGCGCAGGATCTTCGGCCCCAGCTCGATGGGGACCGCGGACGGCGCTGGCGGCTGCCAACCCCCGTCCGCCATGGCCACGATGGCCGCGCGGACCGCGGCGAGCGTGGCCTGGACGTGGGCTTCGCTGCGACCCAGCGACGACAGGCCGAACTCCGCGAGGCCGGACTGAAGTTCGCGCAGGTCGAATTGGCGGATCGCCCAGTAGTGCAACAGGTTTCGTGCGCTCGCGCGGTGCTCCGGCGCAATGGCCGGCAGCCACCGCGCCCAGGAGATCTCCGCCTCCCGCAGGCTTGCCAGCAGGCCGTCGATCTGCGCCAGCAGGGCCGCCAGCCGCCGACGGACCTCGGGTTCGCCGGCGTCGGGCGGGGCCGGGTGCGCAGCATCGACCATGCGCTCAGCAGACAAGACAACTCCAGCTCGGCGGCCCACGGCCACATAGTGTTAACGTTCGCGTAACGCGTAGGGCGCGAATCATCAAGGTACACAGCGAATTTACTCGCCGGCTGCGGGTCAACACAGGGGAATAGGTCCCTTGATGGGGCCGCGGTGGGGGTAAGCGGCCGTGAGGTGTTGGCTATCCGACCGTGATCGCCGCCAGGCCACGTCCCACCCGGTCGGGCAGGGATCCGCCATGGCTGAGCCAATCGTCGAGGGCGATGCGCACGGCCGCCATCGCCAGCGCGCCGATCAGGCGGGGCCTGGGGTCCTGCGGGGCCAATCGCGGCAGTCGCGGCGCGATCAGATCGGCGATCGCCAGCTCGTACCGAACGTAGATGTGCAGCGTCCAGGCGTCCAATGTGTCGGAAGACCTTGTCAGGACGGCCAATTCGCGAATCTGGTCCTCGATGTCGGCGAACCCGCCCGCGAGCTCGGAGAAGGCGCCGACGACCGCATCGGTGGCGCTCAGGCGCGCAGGCTGGGCCGCCAGGGCGTCGGTGATCCGGTTGAGCCAATGGACGGTCATGCCCTCGGCGACGGCGTCTTCCTTGGAGTTGAAATAGCGAAAGAAGGTCGCGCGCCCGATGTCGGCCTCGTCGGCGATCCGGTCCACCGTGGTGCCGGCCAAGCCGCGATCGGCTACCAGCTGAGCCGCGGCGCCGGCGATCCGCTGGCGCATCGCCGTTCGCTTGCGTTCGGCCAACGATGCCGTGGCAGCCATTCCCCCACCTTTTCCGCAAATCACGTCCAAGTCGTTAGACATAGTCTTAGCATGAGACGATGTCTCAAGACACCGATTCGTCCGATCAGCCCGGTTCGAAGGCGCGGGCCGCGTGGCAGTTCGTCCAGCAGATGGTCGCCGACGTCACCAAGATCCTCACCGAGGACGCCGAGTCCGAGCGGGAGCTGCTGGAAGGGCTGCGGGTGATCGCCCGCGTCTCGTCGCTGTGTGCACAGATGTCGGTCGAGTCCGATGCCGACCGGCCCACCTTCTTCGATATGTGTTCGGCGAACCGGATGGTCGGCGGCCCCAATCCGGACGGCAACTACTACCTGGCGATGATCCGTGGCGACCGGAGCTACCGGATCACCGGCTCCCGGGGCACCAGCGCCTACCTCGGGTTGCAGATCCTGGCCGGGACGGGGCTCACGCCGCGGCGCATGGCCGGGTATGTCAGCGACGTCGACTTGGCCTTGGCCTCAGGCGAATTCGCGGTCGTGCTGTCCGCGGATCAACCCTCCGAACTCGCCGGCGCCCAGTGGGTGCGCATCCCCGACGACGCCTCATCCGTGGTGGTCCGCGAGTACATCGGCGACCGTGCGCACGAGGAACTCGCCACCCTGCGCATCGAGGCGCTCGACCCCGCCCCGCTGGTCCCGCTGACCGACGCCGAGCTCGCAGATCAGTTCACCGCGATGGCCTGGTCACTGATGAAGTTGACGACGCTGCACCGCACCATCAAGCCGGAACTGCTCGACATGCCCAACACCTTGCTGACCGCCGAGGCCGCCAACCTGGGCGCCGCGGACACCACCCCGGACAACCTGTACATGATCGGGACCTTCCGGCTGGAGCCCGACGAGGCCCTGGTCCTCGACATCGCCCCACCCGACACCCGGTACTGGAACGTCACCCTGGAAAGCATCTGGCACGAGTGCCTCGAGCCGCGGGCCCGGCAGAGCTCGGTCACCAACCGTGGCGTGGCCCCCGAAGGCGACGGCCGGGTACGGATCGCCATCTCCGCGAACGACTTCGGGTTGGGCCACTGGCTCGACACCGGTGGCCGGCATCGGGGGTTCGTCGTCCTGCGCTGGCTGGACAACCCCAGCCCGCCCGACGTGAAGGTGTCGGTGCGCCGATGCGAGGAGGCCGTATGACACTGCAGGATCGATTCGCCCCCGAGCGGCTGATTGCCGCCGCCTGCGAGGAGGTCGGCAGCGACGACTTCGGCGCCGAGGGCTGGCGGCCCGGGCTGCACCGCCTCACCGACGGGCTGATCAACGACGCGCGACTGTCGGACATCGGGGTGGAGATCGCGCACCTCGACATCATGCGGGCCCTGAAGAACCGCCTCGGTGTGATCGCCTGGCGCAAAGAGCATCCCGAGATCGCTGCCAAACCGGTCACGGCGCCGATCTTCATCGTCGGCCAACCACGTACCGGGACCACGATCCTCTATGACCTGCTCGCCCAGGATCCCGCGCTGCGCGCCCCGCTGACATGGGAGGTCGACGAACCCTGCCCCGTTCCACAACCGGAGACCTATCACGACGATCCGCGGATCGCGCAGGCGCAGGCCAGCATCGAAATGTCCGAGCAGATCATGCCGGGGTTCCTGGCCTTTCATCCGATGGGCGCGCTCGTCGGGCAGGAGTGTGTGCGCATCACGGCCGGCGAGTTCGTCAGCATGATCTTTTCGGTGCAGTACCGCCTGCCGGGTTACTACCGTTGGCTGCTCTACGAGGCGGACCACGCGGGCGCATACCGATATCACCGAATCTTCCTGCAGCACTTGCAATCCGGCGTAGCCGGTCAGTGGTTGCTGAAGTCGCCCGCGCACCTGTGGCAGTTGGACACGCTGCTGGCCGAATACCCCGACGCGCTGATCGTGCAGACGCATCGTGACCCGCTCAACGTCATCTCGTCGATCGCGGCCCTGACCCACCACCTGCGCCGGATGTGCAGCGGCGAATCGAGCATCGCCGAGTGTGCGGCGCAGTCCTACGAGGAGATCGTCGTCGGCCTGGAGCGCGAGATGGCCCTGCGGGACAGCGGCGCCGTGCCGGCCGACCGCGTGATCGACGTGCAATACACCGACTTCATCACCGACCCATGGACCACGATCAAGGACATCTACCAACGGCTCGACCGCGAGCTGCGCCCCGACGCCGAGCAGCAGATGCGCGAGTTTCTCGCCGCCCACCCCGGCGATGGGGGCCGCGGCCGCTACACCTGGTCGGACACCGGCCTGCAGGCGGGCGAGGTGCGCGAGCGGGTGCGCGCCTATCAGGACCGCTACGCGGTGCCGACCGAAAACCTGCGGTGAGCCGGGTCGCAGCGAACACTGTTGCGACGCTTGAGGTCTCCAACCGAGTAGGATCGCCGCAAAGCGACGGGAGCGGCCATGGACGAGGACTGCCTGAAGCTCACCACCTACTTGGCCGAGCGCCGGCGGACCGACGCGGGCTTTGTCTCCGACGTGCTGCTCGACCTGTGCGGCCGGCACCGCATCGCCTGTGGCGTGGTGCTGCGCGGCGCCGGTGGTTTCGGTACCGGTCGCTACCTGAGGACCGACGAGTCGCTGACCTTGTCCGAGGATCCGCCCGTCGCGATCGTGGCGGTCGACACCAGGGCGAAGATCGAGGCCCTGCTCGACCCGGTGCTCGCCATCAAGCAGCGCGGCCTGGTCACCCTCGAGCGGGCGCGGCTGCTGCGCGGCGGCGGGTCCTTCCCGGGGCCGCTGGAACTCCCCGAGGAATTGCGCGAAGCCGTCAAGCTGACCGTGTACGTCGGCCGCAAGGAACGCGTCAACGGCGCCCCGGCCTACGTCGCCGTCTGCGACCTCCTGCATCGGCGCCGGATCGCCGGCGCCTCGGTGCTGTTGGGGGTCGACGGCGTCAGCCACGGGCAGCGGCATCGCGCCCGCTTCTTCGGTCGCAACGCCAACGTGCCGATGATGATCGTGGCCGTCGGATCCGGTGAGCGCATCGCGGGCGTGCTGCCGGAGCTCGCCGGGCTGCTTCGCGAGCCGATGTTCACGCTGGAGCGGGTCCGGGTGTGCAAACGCGACGGCGAACTGCTGGAGCGGCCGCACGCGCTGCCCGGGGTCGACGAACGCGGTTTGTCGCTCTTCCAGAAACTGACCGTCTACACATCCGAGTCGGCCTTGGTCGACGGGGTGCCCATTCACCGCGCGATCGTGCAGCAGCTGTGTCAGCGCGACGCGCCCGACGGCGCGACGGTGCTGCGTGGCATCTGGGGATATCACGGAGACCATCGGCCGCACGGCGACAAGTTTCTCTCGCTGCGTCGGCGCGTCCCCGTGGTGACCATCCTCGTCGACACCCCGGCCCACATCGCCGAATCCTTCGACGTGGTCGACGAATTGACCCGCGACGACGGGCTGGTGACGAGCGAGATGGTGCCCGCCGTGGTGTCAGACGAACACGACGCCGGCGACGGGCCGCCGCGCATGGCCCGCCACCGCTACTAGCGATCGCGAGCGCCGCGGACCGAGCGGACGCGGGTCGCACCGCGATTAGGTCAGCCGGCGACCGAGGCCTCGTAGATGGACTGGATCGCCTTGTCCAGCGTGGCGTTGAACTGCTCGTCGGACTGGTCGACCGCGAGCCCCTCGGTGAGGGCGCGGCTGAAGCTGGCGATCAACCCGGTGTTCTTCGCCAGCAGCTCGTTGGCTTCCTCGCGGGAGTAGCCACCGGAAAGGGCGACCACCCGCATCACCTTCGGGTGCTCGATCAGGGGGCGGTAGAAGTTGACCTCGGTGGGCAGACTCAGCTTGAGCATCACGCGCTGACCCTCGGGCACGTTCTCAAGTTGCTTGGTGATCTCGTCGCGCAGGATGCCTTCGGCCTCCGCCTTGTCCGAGATCGAGATGGTGACCTCCGGTTCGATGATGGGCACCAGACCGTGCGAGAGCACCTGGTGGGCCAGTTCGAATTGTTGGGCCACCACGGCGGCGATGCCCCCCGCGTTGGCGCCCCCGATCACCGACCGTTCCTTGGTGCCGAAGACGCCCTTGCCCACGGCGCGCTCGAGCAACTCGTCCAGCCCCGGGATCGGCTTCATCAGCTGCACGTCATCCGACGCCTCGGCCAGGCCCTTGTCGATCTTCAGGATGGGCACCACGCCCTTGGTCTCCCACAGGTAGGTGGTCGACGGCTTGCCCTCGATCTCGCGGTCCATGGTCTGCTCGAACAGGATCGCGGCCAGCACGCGGTCACCGTTGAATACGGGCGACGTGATGATCCGCGACCGCATCTGGTGGATGAGGTCGAACATCTCCTCCTCGGAGGAGTACGCGTCGTCCTCGATGCCGTAGAGGCGCAGCGCCTTGGGCGTCGAGCCGCCGCTCTGGTCGAGCGCCGCGATGAATCCCTTCCCCGACGCCATCCGGTCCGCTTGCTTCTCGTTTGGCATGGAAGTTCCCCACTCCTTCGTGGTCCCCGTACGGTCACGGCCCCTGCGGTGCTCGCGCCCTGCAAATAATCGTGCCGATCATATTCGGCCGATCAAAGTCCCAGAAGGCAGGCCGTCACAGGTCGGCTTGGTCTGGCCGGGGGGCGGCGGGTCTGACGCGCCACAGCGCCATGCGGTCGAGGAGCCGGTCGCGCAGAACGAGCGTGTGGAAGAGGACCGCGCACATGTGGGCGGTAAACGCTGCGAACAGCAGGAACGCGAACGCGCCATGGCACTCGCGGAGCACCGCGAAGACATCGATGCTGTGCGGCGCGATGCCGGGCAGCCGCAGCGGGCCCACCAGGGTGACGGGGAACCGTGCCGCCGACAGCATCGCCCACCCGGTCAGTGGCTGCACCAGCAGCAGGGCGTAGAGCAGGCGCTCCGACCACGTCGCGATGCGCCGTTCCGCGCCGCTCATCGTGGCCAGGAAGGGTGGGGGCCGGTGCCTGAGCCGGTTCGCCAGCCGGACCACGGCGAAGATCAGGATCAGCACTCCCAGGGGCCGATGGATGGCCAGCAGCAGCGGGTAGTAGCTCAGCGCCGCGACCATGGTGACGCCGATCAGCAGTTGCGCGATGACCATCGGCGCCATCAGCCAGTGCAACAGGCGGGACGGCAGCGCGAACCGGGCCGCGGCGGTGCCGGCCGTCACCGCAGCACCCGGGAGACGTCGACTTCGCTGGGCGTCTTGGGCTCCTCGGCGCGGCGGGTGAACGAGCGGGCGTAGACGGCCGACCTTGCGGCCAGCAGTGGGTCGTCGGAGGCGGCGATGCCATCCGGCAGGACCAGGGGGTCGAAGTTGATGTCGCGGGCGTTGCCCGGCGCTTCGGTCTGCACGCCCGTGACGGTGATGGTGCCGGCCTCGATGCTGCGGCGGGCCGACGGCCAGGGCTTCGAGGCGTCGTGCGTGGGATCGCCCGGCTCGCCGATCGTGAGCACGAGCCGCCAACTCAGCGGGCGCTGCGCGAGCGCGCGGATGAGGTCGTCGAACAGGTAGTCCTTGCCGGCCGCCGCCGGGACGGCCGCCGTTTCCTGGGGAACGGCGGACCAGCGCACGGAGACGGTCGCACCGGCGCCGTTGGTGAATCGAAACGCGTTCAACCCGCGATACGTGCTGTCGGCGAACCCAGCACTCGGCGGCGCGCCCTTGATGACCTTCATGGCAGCGACGGTCTCCGGATGGCGGTCGAGGAAGGCGGCCATCTTCGCGGGGTCGGGCTTGCCCGTCTCGGGCACAGGCTTGGACGCGAGCAGCCGGTCGTAGAACCCCTGCGGAGTGCTGTCCGGGAAGACGGGGATGTTGATCATCGCGGTGCGCCATTGCTCGCCGTCGGGACCCTGGAAGAGCAGGCCCAACCCCCGGACCGTGGTCGGCATGTCAGGCTGATCCGGCAGACCGCCCGACAGGGAAAACCGGCCGATCACCGGCACGCTCCCCGGCCGGAAAATCCCGGCCCGGCAGACCGCCGCCCCCGCCCCCGTGCTGGCAAACGTTCCGAACGCGCTGAGCCCCTTCGCGTGGTTGCGCCGAAAACCCTCGTGACGCCCGTAGACATGCTCGAAGCGGTCGGTGAACCGGGGCGGCGTCAGCGCGCCGGGCCGCAGCCAGCCGCCCGCGTAGGCGAACCCACCGACGTCGACCGCGGCGATGCCGGCCACCGCTCCCATGCCCAGCAATGCGCTCCGCCGGGTCAGGGCTTCGGCGAGGGACCGGGTGCGCTCGACATCGCCGGGCGGGTCGTCCTGCGGGCCTTCGTGATCACCGGGCTCCACGGCCACCGCCCTTCCGCGTTTCTGCAGGCCACACGGCCCAGGCTGGACACGAATCCGGTGTAGGCAATTCACGCATGGGCCGAACGCGCGCGCAACTTTTGCGATGACCGTCGCACACACTCACAGGACGGCGCGCGGGTGTCATTCGTTCACTCGTTTTGGGGGTGGTTCGCGAAGTGACATACCATCTACTGAGAACTTGCGGCTGCATCTGTGGCTAGCAGCGCAGATCGATGGAGTGTGTCTCCTCCGACGGGCAAGCGCTTTCCGTGGGGTTGAACCAGCAGCCCCCGGGCTGGCAGTGGCTGTTTTGAGAGCTAACGGGTCCCGCGCGGGACCGAATGTGAGTGAATAGACCATGGGCGAACTAACCGGTGATCCAATAGACCCGACCGCTTTTTCAGTGGGAAAACAACAGGTAGAACAGGCGGTCGTCCTCACCGTCTCGGGCGAGGTGGACATGCTCAGCTCACCGCATCTGGCCGAGGCGATCCAGACCGCGATGGCGACCAAACCCGCCGCGCTGATCGTTGACCTGTCGAAAGTGGACTTCCTGGCGTCCGCCGGGATGACAGTGTTGGTCACGGCGCAGGCCGAGACCGAGCCGCCCACGCAATTCGCGGTCGTCGCCAACGGCTCGGCGACCAGCAGGCCGATCAAATTGATGGGAATCGACAGCGTGCTCTCGCTCTACAGCTCGCTCGACGACGCGCTGAGCGGCATCGCTGGTGGGTGAACCTCGAGATGGGGGCACAACTGGAGACGATGGGGCGCTCTGATCAGTCGCATGACGTGTCACAGACCGACGACCGGTCCCGCTTCGCGCGGAATCGCGTGGCTGCCGACCCGCGCAGCGCGGCTCGGACCCGAGCCGAGTTCGGCCTCTGGCTCGAGACGCATTTCACCCTCAGTTCCGACCGGTTCAGCGACGTCCTGCTGGCGGTGAACGAAGCCATCGCCAACGCCGCGGAATTCGCCTATTGCAACGCCTCGCAGCCCGGGACGCTCGACGTGAGCGCGGCCTATGACCGCCGGTCCGACACCCTGGCGGTGTCCGTCGGCGATCGCGGGCGATGGCGCCACAAAATTCCGGCTCCCCAGCAGCAGCTCCGGGGACGCGGCATCCCATTGATGGAGGTCCTCGCGGACCAAGTGACCATCGACCGCACACCCCACGGCACCCGCGTCACGATGACGTGGACCGACCTCACGGGACGGCCCGACGCTTCGTAACTACGTCGCTTGCGCCAGGACTTGCTGAATGCGGTCCTCGCGCGGCAGGACCGGACCGTCGTCGAGGGATTCGTCGATACCGAGCTCGGCGAGGCCGGCTCTGGTCAGCAACGAGGTGCCGTACGCGGCGAGAACCAGCTTCTGATCCTCGCTGTGCCCCTCCTCGACGAGCATCGCCCCAATGAGGCAGATGACGGCCATCTTGTAGGCGTTGAAGGCGCGGTACCACTCGCGGTTCTGCAGCTTGATACCGCTGGTCCGCTCGTAGTGGGCGAGCAGGGCGTCGATCGGGAGCGCGGCGGGATGGCTGTTGATGCCGACGGGCTGCGCCCACAGCATCTCCAGCCAGCCGATGTCGGTCAGCGGATCGCCGACCGTGCTCATCTCCCAGTCGAATACAGCGCTCACCTCGCCGCCGGTGAAGCCGAAGTTGCCCGGTTTGGCATCCCCGTGCACCAGCGTGACCGTCGGGCAGGGCGCCGGCCGGCTCTCCCGCAGCCCGCGGTGAAGCCGTTCGAGGGCGGGCAGGCAACCACGCTTGACCCGGTCCATCTCCGCGGCCCAGTGGTCGAGTTCTCGCTCGAGGTGCGTCCCGCCGTCGTCGAGCGAATCGAGCCCGGTCCGGGCGAGGTCGACGGCATGGATGGCGGCGAGTTGCTCGACCAGGCTCCGGCACATCCGCACCACGGTCTCGTCCGCGACGCCGGCGGGCGCCTGCATCTCGTACACGTCGCCGGCGACGCGTTCCATTACAAAGAAGGGCCGGCCCAACACCTCGCCGGTCTCTTCCAGCCACAGCGCCCGCGGCACGCGGACCCCGGTGTCCTGGAGTGCGGACAGGATGCGGAACTGGCGCGGGAGGTCGTAAGGCTCCAGCAGCGCGGGCGGCCTGGGCCGCAGCCGCAGCACCAGGTCTTGGCGTGCCCGCCGATCGCCGTGGCCGGTGACCACGGTCAGCATCAGCATCTCGGCCGAATGGCCGAAGCTCACCCGGTCCAGGCCCTCGACGCGGACATCGTCGGAGTCGGGCAGTCGGGTGCGAAGCCAGCCCTTCAGCCGCGCCCCGAAGTCGGCGGCCACGGTCACTGGCGAGCCCCTTCGGCCGACAGGCGCTCGACCGGCGTCCTGTCCTGGGTGAACGCCGACATGTCCATCGCCGTCCAATTCGGATACCGCCGGTAACCGGCACCGCCGAGCAGTAATTCGAATACGCCCCAACCGGTGTGGCCGTCCCGCTCGAAGCGCATAAGCTGGTCAAGGGCCATCGACTTACCCTCCGTCTCGACAAGCTGTTCGGAATTGCCACTGTCCCAATGGAAATGGATGAAGTAAGCCCCGGCGCCGAGGTCCTCGTACTGGCAGTGCGCCATCGGCAGCCCGTAGTAGGCGTTGACGTGTTGATGCGGCGCGTCAGCGATGACTCGATGGGTCTCGCCGTCCTCGTCGGTGAAGACCAGCACCGCGCGGGCGGGCCGCTTGCGTGCGCCGTCGAACTCGACGTCGTGTTCGATCTTGACGAACCGCTTTGACAGTGTTCCATCCGCATAGGTGATGCCACCGTCGACGTATTGCACTGTCCCGTCGGCTGTTTCGATGACCCACGCCTCGATCGCGTGGTCGTCGAAGCCCGCGTCGAGCCACAGCCAGAAGTCGATCCTGTCGGACACCCGCACGCCGAAGGTGCGGTCGCGACCGCCGTGAAACCCGTCGACGCTGATCCGTTCGCCGTCGATCCGCACCCAGCCGCTCCACCGGCCCGGTTCCTTCATGTGATACATGTCGGCGAGCACCCGGCCGTCGTCGCCCATCACCTTCATGGGCAGCAACTCCCACATCGGCGCGCTGGGTTGGTAGTAAAGCTCCCACTCGATCCCCGAACCATTGGGTTCCACGTCAAGCCGCCACTTCTTCAGGGGCTCAACGCAAGTCCAGCGCATCGGCCCGGCACTGAGCTCAGTTCGATCGCCGCCCGCGATGGGCTTACCCGCCAACAGATCCCAGTGCCTGCCGTCGGCGAGACTCACCTTGACATAGCCCAGCCCACTGCCGGTGTTCGGATTGTTGCCGTAACCGCTTGCCAACAACATGGTGCCGTCGGGCGACGCCGCGAAGAAGTAACAGCGATCCGACCACGTCGGGTCGCTGTCGTGTACCGCGTCGAACGTCGTCGGAAGCTGGTGCGTGAACGACTCGTCGGCGGCGGAATACACCATGGCTGTCCTCTCGAGCGATTTGGTTGATTCGCAACGGAATTCGTTGTGCTGCGCGGCGCATCCCGTAACATCTGCGCCATGGAGCCGAGCCGCCGGTGGGGCGACGACCGCGCGATCCTCGATGACGAGGAGGCCCGCAGGCGCATCCTGGACGCCGCCGGCCGCTGCATCGTGCAACGCGGCAACACCCAGTTCCGGATGGGTGAGGTGGCCGACGAGGCCGGAGTGTCGCGGTCCACGGTGTACCGGTACTTCCCGGGACGTGACGATGTCCTGCTGGGCCTGATCCTGAAGCGGGTCGACCACGCGCTCGGCGCGTTGGTGCGCTCGCTGGCCGCCCCCGACGATCCCGTGCGGTCGGTGCCGGAGATGGTGCTGGCCCGCGTCGAGTCGGTAGACGGCGATCCCCTGAACGAGGCGCTGTTCGCCGCCGAGAGCACCGCGGTGGCGACGGCCCTCGAGAAGGGGTCGGAGCCCATCGTGGAGACCCTGTTGCGGCATTACCAACCGCTGCTGGATCGGTGGAAGTCCGCCGGCCGCCTGCACGCCGACCTCGATCCGCGGTCGGTGGTGCAGTGGCTGCACGCCACCACGCTGTTTCTGCTGGCGCCCTCGTGGCGGTACCGCACGACCGCCGACAAACGCCGGTTCGTCGAGCAGTTCGTGGTGCGAGCCCTGGTACCACAGATCAGACAATAACTAAGTATTGTCTGATGTCGAGACGTTCAAGTATTTTTGTCTGACCCCGTGCCGCGATGTCCCACGGCTCGCGGCGCGGGTGACACATCCCCCACTGAGGAACGACCGCGATGAACAACCCCGTGACGCAGGCGCTATCGGTTGCCGGCCTGGCCGCGCACCTCGGCCGTGGCATGGGCCGGGTGGCCACCGACGCGGTGGTGGGTGGTCGGGTCGGGCTCCCCCGCCGGGCGCAGGACATCGACGCGGCGGTGCTGTCGAGGATCATGGGCACCGCCGTCAGATCGGTCCGGCTTCTGGGCAGCGACGCGGGCACGTCGGCGCGGGCACGGCTGGTGTTGACGGGGAAGAACGTCCCCGACTCGGTGTTCGTCAAGCTCGCGGCGACGACCGCGGCGACCCGGTTGATGGGCGAGCTGGGCCGACTCGGGCACACGGAGGTGAGGTTCTACCGTCAGCTCGCCCCGCAGGTCGTCGGCGCCCCGTATTCCTACGGGTCCGCGTTCGATTCGTGGACCGGACGCTACCTGGTGGTGCTGGAAGACCTCCCGGTCGAGTCGTGCGAGTTCCCCGACACCTTGCATCCCCTTTCGCCCGACCAGGCCAGCCTGATCGTCGAGCTGCTCGCCGACCTGCACGCCACCTTCTGGGAGCGACTGCCCCGGGACGGGCGCGGTCCATTGGGCTGGCTCTACACGCCGTCCGGCGACGTCACTTCCCTGCTGACCGGCTCGCTGATGCACGCCTCGATCAAGCGCCTCGCCGACCGCACCGAGATCCCCGTCGAGAACGGCCGTTTCATCGCCGACAATTACCGCGCGGTCGCCGCTCTCATCGACACTCCCCCGCACACCGTCATGCACGGCGACGCCCACCCCGGCAACATGTACTTCCACGGCGGCAAGGCCGGGCTGCTGGACTGGCAGGCGGTGCGGCGCGGGCACCCGTCGCGCGAGCTCGCCTACACGCTGATCACCAGCCTCGACCCCGAGGACCGCCGAGCGACCCAGCGCGAGCTGCTCGACGACTACCGCCGTGCCCTCGCGGCGGCCGGTGGCCCGACCCTGGACCGCGATGACCTGTGGCTGCGGTTCCGCCAGGCAGCGCTGTACGCCTACGTGGCCCCCCTGATCACCGCGGGAATGGGCGGCATGCAGGTCGAAGACGTCGCCATGGAAGGGCTGCGGCGCGGTGTCGTGGCCCTCGACGATCTGGAGACGGTCTCGGCGCTGAAGAGTTCGCTCTGACAGAAAGATCGCCCGAACCTATTGCGATGCCCGCCGCAAGAGTTACGCTACTAGCCGTAGCGTAATGCTGCCAGTCTCGTTCGCGCCTGTTGCCCGTTCCGGCAAGGAGAGTCACATGTTCGACCTGAAGATCGTTGGTGGCACCGTCGTCGACGGCACCGGCGCGGAGCGCTATCACGCCGACATCGGCATCAAGGACGGCAAAATCGTCGACGTCGTCCGCCGCGGCGCCGACGACCCGGCGCTGGGCGGGGAAGCCGCCGAAACCATCGACGCCACGGGGCATGTGGTGGCCCCCGGCTTCGTCGACATCCACACCCACTACGACGGCCAGGTGAGCTGGGATGGCCTGCTCGAGCCGTCCAGCGGTCACGGCGTCACCACCATCGTGACCGGCAACTGCGGCGTGGGCTTCGCCCCGGTGCGGCCCGGCACCGAGCAGTGGCTGATCGAGTTGATGGAGGGCGTCGAGGACATCCCCGGCACCGCGCTGACCGAGGGCATCACCTGGGGCTGGGAGACCTATCCCGAATACCTCGACGCGATCGGCAAGCAGAAGTTCTCCATTGACGTGGGCAGCCAAGTCGCGCACGGCGCCATCCGCGCCTACGCGATGGGCGAGCGCGGGGCCCGCAACGAACCAGCGACGCCCGACGACATCGAGGCGATGGGCCGGCTGGTCCGGGAGGCGATCGAGGCCGGCGCTCTGGGGTTTTCGACGTCGCGCACGATGGGGCACCGCGCCATGGACGGTGAACCGGTGCCCGGCACGTTCGCCGCCGAGGATGAGCTGTTCGGGCTCGGGCGGGCCATGGCCGCCGGTGGTCAGGCCGTCTTCGAGCTGGCGCCGCAAGGCTCCGCGGGCGAGGACATCGTCGCGCCCAAGAAAGAACTGGACTGGATGCGCCGGTTGAGCGCTGAGATCGACAGGCCGGTGTCCTTCGCGCTGATCCAGGTCGACGCCGATCCCAACCTGTGGCGCGAGATGCTCGACCTGTCCGCCGACGCGCACGCCGAGGGCGCCCGCCTCTACCCGCAGGTCGCGGCCCGACCGTTCGGGATGATGATCGGGTTCCAGGGTCATCACGGCTTCAGCCACCGGCCCACCTACCGCCGGCTGGCGGCCGAATGCAGCCGCGAAGAACTCGCGCAGCGCCTGGCCGACCCGGCGGTGAAGGCCGCCATCCTGGCCGATGAGGACCTGCCCGCCGACCCGACGCTGTTGTTCGACGGGATGTTCGCCCTGGTGCAGCATTCGCTCAAGCGGCTGTACGCGCTGGGCGATCCGCCCGATTACGAGCCCACCCCCGAACGCACCGTCGCCGCCATCGCTGCGGCCCGCGGCGAGGACCCGTTGTCCACGCTCTACGACCTCATGCTCGAGCGGAACGCGACCGCCATGCTGATGCTGCCACTGTTCAACTACGCCGACGGCAATTGCGACGCGATCCGGGAAATGCTGCTGCACCCGGCCGGTGTGCTCGGGCTTTCCGATGGCGGCGCCCACTGCGGGATGATCTGCGACGCTTCGTATCCCACGTTCCTGCTGACCCATTGGGCCCGCGACCGGCGCCGGGGCGACAAGCTGTCGCTGGAGTACGTGATCCGTAAGCAATCGCGCGACACGGCCCACCTGTTCGGCCTCACCGACCGCGGCACCATCGAGAAGGGCAAGAAGGCCGACATCAACGTCATCGACATGGACGCCCTGACGCTGCACCCCGCGGCGATGGCCTTCGACCTGCCGGCCGGCGGCAACCGGATCCTGCAGGGAGCCAGCGGTTACGCCGCCACGATCGTCAGCGGGACCGTGACGCGGCGCCACGACGTCGACACCGGGGCGCGCCCCGGCCGTTTGGTGCGGGGAGCGCGTTAGGGCCCGCGCATGAACGCGCCCGCCGGCAACCAGACCCGCACCTGCCCCCCTTCTGGAGAGGACGCGATCGGCACCCCGCCGGAGAGCCCCACCCTGGTGCCGGCGCAGCGGTACTACTCGCCGGAGTTCGCCGCGCTCGAGGTCGCGCGAATGTGGCCGAAGGTCTGGCAGCTCGCGTGCATGGTGGACCACGTCGCCGAGCCCGGCGACTACTTCGAGTACCGGTGCGGACCGTACGGGGTGCTGATCATTCGCGACGGCGACGGCGTGCTGCGCGCCTTTCAGAACGCGTGCCGCCACCGCGGCAACTCGGTGTGTGTGGGCTCGGGCTCCGGGCTGCGGGAGCTCAAGTGCGGCTATCACGGGTGGACCTGGGACCTGGCCGGCACGCTCAAGCGGGTGCCCAACCGCAAGGGCTTCGGGTCACTCAAGATGTCGGACTTCCCGCTGGTGCCGGTCCGGGTGGACAGCTGGGCCGGACTGGTCTTCGTCAACCTCGACCTCGGTGCGATGCCGCTCCTCGAGTATCTGGAGGCGGTGCCCGACGACATCGCCTGGTGCCGGCTCAGCGACTTCCGTTGCTACGCGACCCTGACCGTCGAGGTCGACGCCAACTGGAAGACGATCGCCGACGGCTACAGCGAGACCTACCACATTCAGACGCTGCACCCCGAGTTGCTGCGCTGCGTCGACGACATTCATGCGCCCCAACAGATCTGGGGTCACACCGGCAAATCCGACCAACCCTACGGCGTGCAGAGCCCCCGCTTCGAGGGCCGGCTCAGCGACGAAGAGGTCTGGGACGCTTATGTGTACACGCAGGGCGCGCTGATGGGCGCCGCCGAGCTCACGCCCTTTCCCGCCGGCGAACGCCGGCCCGGGCAGACGGTCCAGGACCTGATCGCCGAGCACACCCGGGCGTTTGCCGCCAGCCGCGGGGTAGACCTCGATTGGGCCGACACGGACCGGATCACCCGGCTGCACCAGTACAACGTCTTCCCCAACATGACGCTGCTGACCAACGCAGACCACCTCACCGTAATGTGCTCGCGGCCCGGCCCCGATCCGGATCATGGTGAGCTGGTGATGTTCTTGATGACCCGAATGCCGCCCGGCTCACCGCGCGCCAAGCCGACCGACGTCCGGGTGACCGCCGGCGAGGCCGAGCCCGGCGTGGTGCTCACGCAGGACATCCAGGTGCTCGCGGGCCTCCAGCGCGGCCTGCACCAACCGGGCTTCACTCACTTGGTGCTGTCCAGCGAGGAGCGGCGGGTCATCAATATGCATCGCAACCTGGAGCGCTATCTGGACCTATCCCAATCCGAGCGGATGAGTGGCGGCACGGCGAATCAATCGCCCACAACATAATCCGTGTAGACACGCCGTAATCGGTCCGATGCGATTTAGAATCCATCTCGTGATGACCCCGTCAAACCCGTGGGGGGACGACAGAGGGCAACTCGCGCATCAGCTGCAGATGCGATATGAACCACTCGCGCGAAGACGCGCGCGCCGAATGTGTCAGAACTTCGAACGCGTCGGTGTCCGAACGGCACCCGACCGTGTCCGGGAAATGCTGGCGGGGGCGCCCCTGGCGGCCCATGAAGTGATGGACGTCAATTTCGCGCTCATCGCTCTGCAGCTCGACCGTGAAACACGGGCCGCGCGGTACAAGCGGCTGAAGCGCCAAGGTGCCCGCTCACTGATTTTCGCCGGGCTGGTCCTGGTGGTGCTGAACCTTCTCATGTGCATGGCGTACGCCATGCTGAACCTGGCGGAGCAGGGCGCGCCTCTGTAGCGCTCAGCGCGGAACGACGATGCCGTTGTCGTAGGCGTACACGATCGCCGCCGCCCGATCCCGCAGATCGAGTTTTCCGAAAATTCGGCCGATATGGCTCTTGACCGTGACGCCGGAAATGCAGAGCTCGTCGGCGATCTCGCCGTTGGACAGACCTTTGCCCATCAACGTGAGCACGTCGAGCTCGCGAGTCGTCAATCCGCCGATCGCCGTGCCGCGCGGACCGGGAGCGGCTTTGCGGTACGTGGTTAGCACGCGCGCGGTGACCGCGGGATCCAGGTAGCTGTCGCCTCTGGCAACCGCGCGCACGGCGCGAATCAGTTCCTCGGCGGACGAGTCCTTGAGCACGAACCCGGCCGCCCCGGCGCGCAACGCCTCCGACAGCAACTCGTCCTCGTTGAAGGTGGTCAGGGCCAGGACCGGCGGCGTCCCCCCGAGCCGGCGCGTCGCCTCGATGCCGTCGACCCGGCGCATGCGCAGATCCATCACGATCACATCGGGTCGATGTGCTTCAACCGCGGCCGGCACCTCGTCACCGTCGGCGCATTCCGCGACGATGACGAAGCCGTCCTTGCGGCGCAAGATCCGGCGCAACCCCGACCGCACCAGGTCCTGGTCGTCGACGAGAAGGACGCTGATTTCGGGGATTTCCGCGATGTTCGGGATCACGCCTTGCACCACCACGGGCGCCATCCGGTGTCACCCTCGTGCAGCGGGATGTCGGCGCGCACCGACCATCCATCCTCGGTCGGCCCGGCGTCGATCGCCCCGCCCAGCAGCTCGACGCGCTGGCGCATGCCACGCAGGCCGCGGCCCTCGGCGGATTGTGGGGCCGCGATCGCCACCGGTAACCGGTTGTCGACTGTGATCCTCGCCGACGCGGACGAGACCGCCAGCGTCACCGCCGATTTCGAGTCGGGCGCGTGTTTGGCGATGTTCGCCAGCGATTCTTGCGCGATGCGGTACAGCGCCAGACCGACCGCCGCCGAGACGCGTTCGGTGGCTCCGTCGATGCTCAGCGTCACGTTTAGGCCGGCCCGCTGGAAGTCCGCGACCAGGACCCCCACATCGTCCATCCCGGGTTCGGGCGTCGTTTGGGCCGCCTTGGTCGGCGAGTTGTCCAGCAGTCCGACGGTGCGGCGGATGTCGGCCATCGCCTGCCGGCCCAGGCGCTCGGCCTGTTCGAGCGCCTCGACCGCGTCGTCGACGTCGCGGTCTTGCTGCAGTCCTCGGCGCGCACCGGTCACGTGCAGCAGGGTGATGCTCAGCGAGTGGGCGATCACGTCGTGCACCTCGCGGGCGATGCGACGCCGCTCATCGGCGGCGGCGTGCTCGGCCAACAGCTTCTGCGCCTCGATCTGTTCGGCCAGCAGCAGCCGTTGAGTCCGCATGATGTAGCCGAGCAGCCACCCCGCACCGACGAAACCCAGGTACAGCACCACCGCGTCCAAGCGGTGCAGCGCGGACGCGGCGAGCAGCATGGCCGCCGCCGAGGCGGCGGCCAACAGGCCACCCATGACGGAGGTCAGCGTCGTCACCGACAGCACCATCATCACCAGCAGCGCCGGAGCGAAATCGGCGTGGATGGGCGTCGAGGTTCCGAACAGAAGCATGGCCGTGGCCGTCGACCAGGTCGCCCACATCAGCAGCGGACTCAGCTTCATGTTGCGGAAGAAGAACAACAACGTGGGTGAGATCGACAACGCGAACGCGGCCACCGCGACGGGGAGGTCAGCGTTGGGCCGCTGCAGAATCGCGATCACCCCGCCCGCCACCTCGGTGGCGTCGACGGCTACGAACGACGCCCAGGTGATGCCGACCGGAATCAGCTCACTGCGTCGGCGAAACTGTTCGCGCAGGTATCCCGTTGCAGCACGCAACATCGTCCAATCGTAAAAGAGTGCGCCACCTGCGGACATCATGCCGTGGTCGGCAATCGCCTCCGCCCGTGGTAGGAGGCAAAGACTGCACTTCGGCACGACGCGCAAGGGGTCACCGTTTTCCTAGCGTTTCAGTCATGACATGGACACTGCTGCACGACCGAATGGCCTTCATGGCCGAAGTCATCAAAGCCGCCGAGGCAGACGCCGAGCGGGCGCTCGCGGTGGTCGCCGACTCACCCGAGATATCCCGGTTGTTCGGTGACGAGGAGGGCCTGCTGCTTTCGCTGGGACAGCGCTGGATGACCATGCTGGTGGCCAAGCTGGACCAGGCCGCGCACGAGGGCGTGGCTGCCGAACAGGTGCGGGCCGATCTCGAAACCGCCGAACCCGGGCTGCACGCACTGGTGCGGATCGGCTCCCGGCGGTCGCTGCGAGTGCGCTCGCTGACGCGCGGCGAGCATGTGGCGGTGGGTCTCTTCGGCGGACCGAGCGGCGATCGGCAGACCGTTGCATGACATTCCGGGACTGATCTCGCGATTCACCGCTCGGTACGCGGTCCTGATCGTCGGGCTGTGGGTCCTGGCGGCCGGTGCCGCCAACCTGGCCGTTCCCCAACTCGAGCGGGTGGTCGACTCACATGCCCGATCCTTCATGCCCACCAACGCGCCGAGTGCCGTCGCGGCCTCGCGTGCCGCTCAGCTGTTCGACCAGACGCCGAGCAACAACTTCGTTTATGTTGTGCTGGAACGCAATCAACGGCTGACCCCACGCGACCGGCAGTTCTATGAGGCGCTGGCCGCGGCGCTGGGCTCCGACCGGCGGCACGTCTATGCGGTGACGGACCTGTGGTCACAGCCCGCGACGGCCGCCGGTGCGCAGAGCTCCGACGGGCGAGCGGTCAGCGTCATGGTCCGGCTGGCCGGAATGCTGGGCACGGCGCAGGCGCGCGATTCGGTGAACGCTGTCCGCGCCACCATCCAGAAGCTCGCGCCGCCGGCCGGCCTCGAAGCCCATGTCACCGGACCAGGCGCCACCATCGTCGACGAATTCTCCGCGATCGATCGACAGATGCTCGGAATCACCGCCGCCACCATCGGTCTCATCCTGCTCTTGCTGTTGATGGTGTATCGATCCCCGATCGCGGCCGGAATTCCGCTGATCTCCGTCGGGCTCGCCCTGGCCTTGGCCCGCGCCGTCGTCGCCGCCCTGGGCCAGTCCAATGTGGTTGAAGTATCGTTGTTTTCGGTTGCGCTCATGGCGGCCATGACGCTGGGTGCGGGCACCGACTACGCCATCTTTCTGGTTGGCCGCTACCACGAGGCGCGCCGCGGCGGCGTCGCACCGACCGAGGCGTTGACGCAGGCCTACCGTTCCATCGCCCCCGTCGTGATCGGGTCGGCGCTGACCGTGTCGGTGGCGCTGGCGTGCCTGGTGTTCGCCAATGTCGGGTCGTTCCGGAGCGCCGGATTGCCCTGCGCCATCGGCATTGTGGTGACTATGGTCGCGGCGCTGACGCTGACGCCCGCACTCATGAGCCTCGCCATCCGGCGGGGCTACCTCGAACCACGCCCGTCAAGGACGGCGCGACGCTGGCGGCGCGTCGGCACGGCGGTCGCGCGCTGGCCGGGGCCGATCCTGGCCACCGCGGGCGGGTTAACCCTCTTGATTGCCCTACCGCTGGGCGGATTCCGGGTCGGCTTCAACGAACCCGCCGCCACGCCGTCGTCGACCGACTCCAACCGCGGCTACGTCAGTGCCGACCGGCATTTCGCCGCCAATGCGCTGTTGCCCGATGTCATCGCGATCCAGGCCGACCATGACCTGCGCAACCCGGCCGGCCTGATAGCCATCGAGCGAATCACGCGCCACATCATGGCCGTACCGGGCGTGCGCGCGGTGCAATCCGCCAGCCGGCCCGACGGCAAGGTTCCCGAACAGGCAACGTTGACCTATCAGGCGGGCGTGCTCGGGCGTCAGTTCGGGGACACCGTCGACTCGCTGGCCCAACGCCTGAAGCGGGTCTCCGAACTGGACGGCGCGCTGGCGCGGACGGAGCTTGCCATCGACGGCCTCGGAAATGGACTACGCGGTGGCAGTGCGGGATTGGCCGACATGTCCGGTGCCGCCGAAGACATGCGCGCCGGTATGGACGGGCTGCAGCGCAACGTCACGACCGTGTCCGGCTATCTCGACCCGTTGCGGGACTTCGTCGGGCGGACCCCAGACTGTGCGGGCAATCCCATCTGCTCGACGGTCGATCGAGTGCTTCAGCCGGTCGACAGCCTGGTGCGGACCTCGGCACGCCTGGACGCGGGCACCGCGAAGTTGACCAGCGGCTCCAACACGGCCGCCGCTGCGATGGCCAGCCTGCCCCAGAGCGTCGCGTCGATGAAAGCCGCTTTGGCGCAGGCACGTTCGGCTACCCATGACCTGCTGAGCCTGTCGGACACCCTCGGACCGCAAATGCGACAGTTGACCGACTACCTGGACGAGATCGCGACGCAGTTTCAGGGCAGTGCGGCGGCGGACTTCTACCTGCCGCAACGGGCGTTGACGGATCCGCGCTACACCGCCGCGTTGGGCCACCTGCTCTCCGAAAACGGCCGCGCGGCTTACCTACTCGTCTATGGCGAAGGCTCGGAGTGGGGCGGTGACGGCGCCAAGCGGGCGGACCTGGTCCGCGCCGCCATCAAAGAGGCCACCAAGGAAGGCACCCTGACGCCGGTGGAGGTCGACCTTGCCGGCGTCGGCCCGGTGACTGCCGACCTGCAGCGCTTCGTCGCAGCCGACACCAAGCTGCTCGTCGGCGCCGCGCTGGTCCTCATCTTCTTGATCGTCACGGCGATGCTGCGCAGCCCAGTCGCGGGATTGGTCGTCGTCGGGACGGTCGTCACCTCGTACGCGTCGGCGGTCGGGGCCAGCGTGCTGATCTGGCAACACCTGCTCCACCACGATCTGCACTGGGCCGTCGCCCCGATCGCGTTCATCGCGCTGATCGCCGTCGGCGCGGACTACAACCTCCTCCTGGCGCTGCGCATCAAACACGAAGCGTCTGCGGGCCTCAAGACCGGCATCATCCGCGCATTCGGTGGCACGGGCGGGGTGGTCACCGTGGCCGGCATCGTCTTCGGGCTGACGATGCTGGCATTGCTCAGCAGCAGCGTGCTCAGCATCGCTCAAATCGGCAGCACCATCGCGGTCGGGCTGTTGCTGGACACCCTGGTCGTGCGCGCGTTCGTCGTGCCGGCCATCGTTGCGCTGCTGGGCCGTTGGTTCTGGTGGCCGCGCGGGCTACCTCGCCGGGTCGGCGTTGGGGTGAAAACGCCGTTGCGGCGGCCGGTTACGGCCGCTACTGCTGCAGCGCGGTAGCCGGCATCCCGACCAGCACACCTTCGACGTCGCCGTCGGCGCCCACCATCAGACCGCGCCCCGGCGGCAGCGCTTGGGCCCGGACCATCCGGTTGATCCGGTTCTGCGGGTCGTTGTCCATGTAGAGCTGCGCGACCTTTGCCGAGTTCTGGAACCTCATCCACGGATCCATCTGCAGCGTCGCCCAGTTCGCGCTGTTGCGGGTGGTGAACACGTGCAGCCCGATCTGCCGGGCACGTTCCATCAGCTTCCACAGCGCCGCCCCCACCGGCGGTTTGGGCGGGTAACTCTGATCGGGACGCAGGTCTTGGACATCGTCGATCAGCACGAAATGCCGTGGCCCCTCCCAGGGCTTGAGCGCACGCAGCTCTTCCTGGCTCAGTCCCTTGGGGGGCAGCCGGGGCAGCAGGACCTGTTGTGCGAGCGCCGTGATCACCTCATCGATCTCGTCTTGGTCATAGGCATACGCCCGCACATACCCCGGTCCGCTCAAATCCCGCAGACCGTGCGGTGCCGTCTTCGGATCGATCAGCGTCAGCTGCGCCTCCTCCGGGCTGAACCGGCTCATGACCGCCTCGCCGATGGAAACCAGCGACAGCGTCTTCCCGCAGCCCTGCCGGCCCAGGATCATCAGCCCTGGGCTCTCCCGCAGCTTGAGCGGAACTGGGCCCAGTTCATGGCGCTCGCCGATCGCGAAAGCGATGGACAGGTCGTCACCGCTCGGATGCGCGGCGGCGTACTCGAGAATCGCCCGCAACTCCACCCGCTGCGGAAGCCGCTGCAGCGTCGCGTGTTTCGTCACGCCCGCCACATCGGCGATCCGCGCGCCGACGTCGACGATGCTCACCAGCGCGCCGGTCGCGGGGTCGGAGAGCGCCGGTACCCCGACGCGCAACTCGTGCAGGCTGTCGGTCAGTCCGAAGCCCGGACGATTCAGCGTCCGCCGCGCGGCGTCCCGCGACTCGAGGGACGAATGCCCCATCTGGCTCTCGCTCGGGTCGGCCAGCCGCAATTGGATTCGCGCCGTGGCGTTTTGCAACAGGCTCTGCCGCTGGCCGTGGATCCAGCCGCCGGCGCTGCACATCACGTGCACGCCGTACTCGGGACCGCGGCTGCTCAGCGAGATGATCCGATCGCCCAGGATGGTGTCTTTCGAGTAGACGTCGTCATAGTCATCGACCACCACGAAGACGTCGCCGAACGGGTCGTTGGGGTCGGTGCCGCCCAGGCCGTCGCTCCCCGGCCCGAACCGGCGCTCCCTGAAGCCGTCGAGGTCGATCCTCAGCCGCCGGAACGAGTCCTCGCGCGCGTCGATCAGGGCGTCCATGCTGCTCAAGATCCGCTCGATGCCCTCGGCGTCCTTCGGTGACACGATGTCGGTGACGTGCGGGAGCGAGGCCACCTGCGCCAGGGTCGCACCGCCGATGCAGAAGAACGTGACGCGCGCCGGGGTGTACATCGTTGCCGCCGAGGACATCAGCGTCATCAGGGTGGTCGTCTTACCGCGCTGCTTGGCCCCCACCACGATGACGTTGCTGCGCAGCGCATCGACGGCGTGGACCACCTGCTTGGACTCTTCCGGGATGTCCATCACGCCCACCGGGAACATCAGCCCCGGGTTCTCGCCGTAGTCGACATGCCACGGCTTGCCCCGGTAGGCGGCCACCAGGGTATCGATGGGCTCGGGGTCCTCCAGCGGCTCCAGCCACGGCCGCCGCGGTGACCGGTGTGGGACCTGATGCAGCGACTCCCGCAGCACGTCGACGATCTTCTTTCTCTTGAAACCGTCGTCGTGGTAGAGGAATTCGTCGGGTTCGGCGTCGACGGCGGCGGCCGCTTGGAGCGCCGCTGCGTCCGATTCCTCGAGCGGCTGATACAGCCAGTTGTAGAGCCGGGGCTTGGTCAACGTCATGTCGACCGTGGTCGACACCTCCTTGGCCTTCGGCACCACGAAGGGCGCCGAGAGGTAGAAGCACCGGAACGGTTCCAGGTCGCGCGGCCCCACCTTCAGCAGCGCGAAGCCGTTTTCCTTCGACGGCAGGTGGTAGGCGGCGTCAGACCCGATCACCTCGCGGCTGTCGTCGCCGGACTCCGCGCGCAGCGCGATACGGAACGCGATATTGGACTTGACTTTCTGCAGCGACGACAGGTCCAGGCGCTGCCCGCCCAACATGAAGAACACGTTGGCGCCGCGGCCCTCCTGCCCGATGTGAATGATCAGGTTGATCCACTTCTCATGGTTGGCGAAGAGTTCCAGGTATTCGTCGACGATGACGAGCAGGACGGGCACCGGGGGGAGATCGCGACCGGCGAGCCGGATCTCCTCGTAGTCGTTGGCGTCGCGGGCACCCACCGAGGTGAACAACTCATAGCGCTGCTTGATCTCGCCGTCGATGACGCGGCGCATCCGCTCGGCCAGATGCCGCTCGTCCTTGCCGAGATTCGACAGGGCGGCGACCACATGCGGGATGCCCAGGATGTCCTGGGCCGCCGATTCGAACTTCATGTCGACGAAGATGACGTTGAACGTCTCCGGGGAGTGCGTCAGCGCAATGCCGTACACCAGCGAGAGGAAGAACTCCGACTTGCCCGAGCCACTGGTGCCGATGACCACGGAGTGAAAACCGAAGCCGCCGAAGTCCTTCGCGCGAATGATGATGTTCTGCAGCTCGCCGGTGGGCTTGGCGCCGACCGGGATTTCGCACCACCGCTCGTCGCCGCGGCCGCGCCGCTCGGCCCACAGCCGGTCGACGTCCAGCTCGCGGGGGTCGATGATGCCCAGCCCGCGCAGCAACTCCGCGGCGCCGCCGGCCGAATCGGCGATCTCGCTACGGCTCGTCGGTGACCACCGCGCCATCGCCCGCGCATACCGGTAGGCGCGGTGAATCGACAGCTGGTCGGCGTGGGCGAAGAATTTGTCGCGCACCCGCAGCAGGGGCGCCGGGCGTCCGTCTTCGCCGTCGGCGTCGAATCCGTTGCGGCCGAAGCCGAATCTGACTTCGCCGTTGGCGGTTGGGCCGTGCCGCTCGGTCATCTCGAAGACCTGGTCCTGGGCGAACCCCACCCCGGTGCCCACCCGTGATGCGATGCGCAGCAGGGTGATGCCCGCCTTGCCGACCTGACCGACCACGCTCTCCCACGCGTCGGGGCTGCCGGTGTTGTCGTCGACGATCACCAGGTGCGGACCCAGATCAACTGTGGTGGAGCCGGTTTCGAGGGCCGATCCCATCGCGGTCGGACTGGCCGCCGCCATCGGCGTCCACGCGCCGCGCTTACCTTTCATGTGCAGCTCTGCGCCGAGGGTTTCCTCCAGCTCTTCAGGGGTGGCGAATACCAGCCGCCGAAAGCCGCATGCGTCGAACAGCTCGTCGTGCAGGTTATGCGGCAGCCACACCATCCACGACCACACTTCCGGATTACGGGTGACGACCATCAATTTCAGGTCGCGCGGGTTGTGGAACACGGCCAGCGAGCACAGCACGGACCGCAGCAGCGAGCGCATTCGGTCGAGGTCTTCGCCGACGAAGCTGAAGCCCGGCGCCGACCGCAGGTTGACCACCTTGGCGATGTCGCGAATCTTGCGCTGTTCCAGGATGAAATCGCGCAGCGCCTGTCCGGTGACGGGTTCGAGTTCCTCATCGGAGGCGATGTCGGGCCAGGTGACCGACAGCACCGAGTCGGGTGCGTGCTGCACACCGGTGCCGAGCCGCACCTCCAGGAAGTCCGTGTCACCACGACCGCGTTCCCACATCCGCGGGCCGCCAATGATCGCTCCGAGCCCGCGAGGATCCGAGTGCACCGCGTTTTGCCATTCGCGCTGCGCGCAGACCGCGCTTTGGATCTCGTCGCGGTTGCTGTCGAGGTCGCGCAGGTAGCGGCGGCGGCCCTTTTCCATTTCGCCCCAAGTGATCTTGCGCGCGCGCCCGAACCGCCCGGAGAACGCCAGCATGCTGAACGCGCCGATGCCCATCAACGGGAAGAACCCGGTGGACAGGCTTCGCACCCCGGAGACGTAGAGCATGACGATGGTGCCGATGAGCGCGACGATCAGGGCCGGCACCCCGATCATCACCCAGATGTTGCGCGGCTCGCGCTCCGGCAGGGCGATCGGCGCATTCGGTGCTACCCGAACGGGTTTGGGCGGTTCGATCTTGACCCGGTTGATGGGAAACGCTTTCTTGGACATCCCCTAACCTCCCACCTTCGCCGACGTCGTCACGACAGCGGCCTTGCCGAGCGCCGGCACGGTGTCGCGCGCCACGAGCGCGGCCTCCCGCGACAATTCCGGGCCCGCAGCAAAAGTGCGCAGCAACGGCCACGGCGCCTGCACCGCCGAGGCCGGATCGAGCCCGAGCGCACGCATCGTGTCGTCGTTGGCGGCGATGCCGAACCGCACGCCGTTGTCGGACACCCAGAACATCGATTCCCGGGAATCCGACGTGATCACCCCGCTCGTCGAGGTGACGAAGTTCGCCGCTCCCGGCAGCACCAGGACCTGGTTGGCGACCACGGATGCCGGGTCGCGGTCGTCGCGCACCAGGTGCACGATCCGGTCGTCCAGGTAGGAGTACACCGGAAGCCCCCGCCCGTTGTAGATCACGACGCGGGCCTGCGGATCCGTCGAGCCCTTCTCCCAACCGACGCACGTGGTCGGATTAGCCTCAGTGTCAACGAAATTCAGGCGCTTGGTCGGGTAGTAGTCGACGGGCAAGGAATTCACCTGCGGGATGTTGACCAGCACGTCGGGGGTCACCACCCGGGGTGCCGTGGCCCCGTAGGAGTTGGCGCTGCGGAGCAGATCGGCGACGAAGCTCGTGATCTTCTGCACCCCGTCGGGCAACAGCACATAGAACTGCTTGCCGCCGCCGGCGGTTTGGGCCTGCAACACCGCGCCCACCTGTGATCCCGAAACCCAGGTCGACGGCGTGCCCCCCTGGGGGACGTCGGGGACCCGCAGTGGCTCGGTCGCGGGCAGCCCGTCGTACAGGGCGCGCGAAATCTCCACCGGTGACGTCACTCCGGGGTCCAGCCCCAGGCTTAGGGTGATCGCCCTGCTGGCCGGATCGACCTGTGAGCGTTTTCCGCCCCAGATCACGTACGTATTGCCCTCGAACGTCGCGAGCACACCGGCATCCTCGGCCATCGGCGCCGCGCGGTCGCCCCCGTTGAGCGGGCCCGCGATGGACGTGACGACCGGCTTCTCCCCGCTGCGCGGGCGGCCGGCCGTGTCGCACACGGCCCACGCCGAAATCGCCCCGCGGTTCACCGGCATTGCCGCCGGGGCGCCGGGGATACCGATCAGCGGGCCCGTCGGATACTTCGCGATCTCGCTGCGCTTGACCCACGTCGGTGGGTTCGCCGTGCCGGTGGCCAGCCGTGCGGATGTCAGGTTCAGGGCCGGGTAGAGCCGGCCGTCGATGCGGGCGTAGACGGCGCCGGAGTCGCGGTCGCCGATGATCGCCGATTGACCCACGGCGCCAGTAGGTTTCAGGACGTTCAGGAGGAGCATCCACCCGGAGGCGATGGCCACCAACAGGATCGACAACATCAACGCGGCGGTCTGCTTCCGGTCGTCGTGCTTCATGCGCACCGAGAACCGGGTGGTCGCCGCCCGCAATCGTCGGTTGTAGAACAGATGACCGGAATTCTGGTCGCGGTTCGACAAGCTCAGCGGCATGCTCAGTACCCCTTGGGTGCTCGGCGAGGATCGGCCTGCTGAATCCGATCGGCCAGGTTCGACGCGTCGGCGGAGACGCCGTAGCGGCCCATCGCATAGTTGATGAACGCGCACGCCTGCGCCACGAGATTGTGGATGTCGCGGGACGTTCCCGGCTCGTGATAGGCCGCGAAGGTTGGCCCGATGAACTGCCAGGCGCCCTTGCTCGGCGTGCCCCGCGCGGCGTTGGAGTCCCAGTCGTTGACCGCGCCGGCGTTGTAGTTGGACTCGCGGCGTGCCACCAGATCCATGCCGCGCTCCCAGCGGGCGCGCGCCGCAGGGTCGTGGATGCCCTTGATATCCAAGGCTTTGCGGATCGCCGCGACCACCGCCGGTCGTCCGCCGCCCTGCTCGCCTCGCATTGTTGTCCGCCTTTGTCGGTAGCGCAGCCGCCTTATTCGAAGGGCCAGCAGCCGAGCCCGTCGGCGGGTGTTCAGGATGTGCCGGTGCTGGGTGCGCAGCCTGGCCGCCATGCGGGCCATCGCCTCGCGGCGGGCCAGCGGGGTATCTGCGGGTGACGTCGTGTCGGCCATCGCGTCGTCCAGGACTCGCCGCGTCGCCGTTCGTGCGTCACCGTGGCCGGCACGCGCCGTCGCGAGGATTCGCGCGAGCATGCGGTCGGTGCCGGCGGATCGGCGCAATTCATCCATTGCGCTTGCCGACCGTTTCGCCGCGGCGGTGGGAAGACCGTCGGTCCTGAATTCGACTTGTTCGTGTGCGCCGGCGACCGGAGCGGCGACGAGTTCGCGCGCGAACAAGCCGTGGCCACGAGCCAACGCCGTCACCGCCTGCATCGTCAGCGGATCAGTCAACGACTGCCCCACCCTGGTCCCCTTTGCGTCCATCCGTCCTGGACACCCGAGCTACTCCCACACCCTCTGGCCGCGGAAAACCCGTGTCAATAGCATGCACGAATCCGCGGTTCCGCTGTCAATAACGAGTGACCCGAACTCGCTTGATTACGTAGCGACACTACTGGCGGACGCATGCCCCAACCACTCACCTCCGGGCGGAGTGGGAATGGCGCTGCAGCCGCGGGCTATTCCTTCGGCTCGTCCTCGGCGGGCATGATCACGATTCGCCGATTGGGCCGGTTGGTGACGACGGTGGGTTTTTCCTCGCCCGGCTTGGGACCGGGAGCGCTGGGTGGCATCGTCAGGCGACCCTTGACCGGCTGGCCGTTAGGGACGCCCGGGGCCGAGATGCGCTTCTCGGGCGGCTTGTCTTTGTTGCCGCCTTCGCCGTGCCCGCCCATCGCGCCGGGGGGCATCATCCCCATGCCACCCATGCCGGTCTGCCCGGACATCGTCGGCGCGGCACTGACCGGTGGCGTGGGGACGGCCTTCGCGGCCCCGGCCGGAGTCGTCGGCGGGGAGGAACTCGGCACGGGAGGCGGACCCAGCGAGCTGGCCGGGGTTGTGCCCCCACCGCCACCGAGACCTTGGGCGCAGTCGGCATCACGCTCATTCCCATGGCAGGCGATCGCCTTAGCGCTTACCGCTGCCA